>DATMUN010000001.1:0-9105 GCA_035563895.1 Occallatibacter sp.
CTGGCTTCGTCGGGCTTGTCGATGGCGAGGAACAGCTGCGCGAGGTTGCCGTAACTTGGCGAGAGCCCGGGAACCTCGCGGATGGCGCGCCTTTGGAGCTCGATCGCCTTGTCGTATTGGCCAGTGAAGGCGTAGTCGACGCTGAGGTTGATGGTCCAGGCCATGTCATGGGGATAGGCTGCGGCCCACTCCTCGTAGGTCTGCATCTCCTTATCCACCTCGCCGGTTACAAAGCCGTAATAGTGCGAGACGATGTAGAAGCGTTCCCACTCGGTGACGCGGTCGCGCCGGTCGTAGGCCTGGCGCATGGCGGCATTTGCACGCTGTGTCTCACCCATGTTTCCGTAGACGGTGCCGAGCCGGGCGTAGGCCATGGCGAAGTTAGGGTCGATCTCAGTGGCTCTCTGAAAGTACGGCAGAGCCGCGGCCTCACCGCGCAGGTTCCAGGCATCTGTGCCCTGGGCGAAGGCGGTGACTGCCTCGAAGGAAGGGGTGGTGGCTTCGGCCAGCGGCACATCGTATTTGCGGATGGACTCGACCGACTCGCCGAGAATGGGCCGGATGGCTTCTGCTGCCCGGTCGAGCCCGTCGAGTACAGAGTCGCGCAGTTCGACGGGGAACTGGGCTGTGGCCACCTCCTTGCCTGTCTGGCACTGCGTTGCGCGCAGGCCAACGGTGTATCCTTTCGCGCTGTTGGCAATAAAGCCTTGCAGAACCACCTGTCCGGCTTCGCGCTCGCAGACCTGGCGGGCCACTTCTGCGGAGAGCTTCTGGTGAGGCGGCATGCTCATGTACTGCAAAGCGGCGGCGATCTTCTGCGCGGGCATGAGGGTGAGATAGGGAGTTTGCTGCAGCTTTGCTGACAAGGCTACGTTGAGTGCGTTGTCAAACGCCGGCTCGCCGGTTGTGTTCACGAAATCGGCGAGCACCACGGTGAGCGCTTCGGCAGGCGCCTTTCTCGCCATAAAACGGCGCGCGGCGAAGAGGGCGGCAACACCGCAAACCAGAAGGAGAACGGCGGCTATGCCGAGGATGTGCCAGCGATTCCTGGCCCAGCGGCGCGCTGCTCCGAACTGCAGACGATGTGAGAGCAGGTCCGGGGATTGCGACCGTTCGAGTGAGGACAGAGAGGCGTCGAACTCGGCGACCTGCGCGAAACGGCGGGCCGGATTGCGTTCGAGGCTGCGGTTGATCAGTGCGTCCCACTGCGGGGCGAGCGTGGGCTGCGCCAGGGTTGGGTGGGGCGGCTGTTCGGTGAGCCGCCGCAATGCGGAATAGAGCGGTGTTTCGGCGTCAAATGCGCGGACACCGGTGAGCATCTGATAGGCCAACAGGCCGAGCGAGTATACGTCGGAGGCAGGCGAAAGCTCCTTGCCCTCGATCTGCTCAGGGGACATGTACTCGGGAGTTCCGAAGGCGAACTGTCCGCTTGCCGTCAACGTGACGGCGGTGGCGGAGCTGCCGCTGAGCGCCATGCCGAAGTCGGTGATCACGGCTCGTGTTTCGCCGCTTCTGCCCGGCTCCAACACGATATTGCCGGGCTTGAGGTCACGATGCAGAATTCCGGCGGAATGCGCGGCCTGAAGACCGGAGGCAATCTGATGCAGAAGAACGATCGACTCCGATTCAGTGATCCTGCCCCTGCGTTTCAGACGCTCGGAAAGGGTTTCTCCCTGCAGCCACTCCATGGTGAGAAAGACGGCTTCTCCGCCTGATGGCTCGCGATGCCGGAAGATATCGAAGATGCGGCAGACGTTGGGATGGGTGACCTGCTTGGCGAGCAGCACCTCTCGCCTGAAGCGGGAGAGCACGCCGGGATAGCTGGCGATCTCAGGCCGAATGACCTTGACCGCAACGGGCATTTGCAGCTCGAGGTCATCTGCCTGATAGACCTCGCCCATGCCTCCGCGCGCCTTGAAGCGGATGATCCTGAAGCGGTCGGCGAGAACGTCACCGGCGTGAATCCGCGATGCCGTCTGGGTCTCTGCGAGGAATGAGGCGTGCAGCGCATCGGGATCAAGAAAGGAACCGGCCTCGCGGTGCGCGTTGAGCAGCTCCTGAAGCGCGCGCTCCAGCTCTGGAGGGAGCGATTGTTTTTCGAGGTACGGCTGCCACTCTGCAGGATCCATGTCGAGCATCGTCTGGAAGAGTGTTTTGGCTCGATTCCAATCGGAGGATCCCAGCTCCATCACGAGGTTCCTATCTGTATTGATATAGGGCCGAGTTTAGGTTCACTACACCGCACAGCTCATGCTTTGTCAAGAAGTGCCGCTGTTGTTCCTGCCAACACGCGAGCCCCCGTTACCTTTGTGCTTCCACATCTGCATATTCTTCGCTGCATCGTGGCGGACTTCGCGAGCCGTTGTCGCGTTAGTGGCTAGAGCTGCATGCATCGAGCGTACTGCTATGGGAATGCAGTGGCCGTTGCGTCTTGAGGAGGATTCAATGGGGTGGGTTGAACAGTGGAGTGCGTTCCGGCGGTCAGTAACAGTTCTGTTATTTACAACATGCTTCGTCCTGTCCCTTTGCGTCGCGGGATGTGGCGGCGGTTCAAAGCCGATCGGCGTTACAGCAACGGCTTCCTCAACGACGGTGGATGGCGGAGACGCAATCACTCTCTCCGCCTCGGTGGACAACGATAAAAACTCTGCCGGTGTCTCCTGGAACTTGGTTGGTCCCGGTACGCTCTCCAGCACCTCGACAACCGGCGCTACGTACACAGCGCCTGCTGCTACCAGCTCTGCACAGAGCGCAACCATTACCGCAACGTCGGTCGCGGACACCTCGAAGTCCAACGCGGTTACGATCTCCATTCCCGCGCAGCCAGCTGTGACTACCAGCGCGCTGGCAGCCGCGACTGTCGGATCGGCCTACTCGGCCACGCTGGCCGGCTCGGGCGGAATCACACCTTATAAGTGGAGCCTGAGCAGCGGAGCTCTGCCTGCTACCTTTGCCCTCTCCTCCGGCGGAGTCATCAGCGGTACGCCTCTGGCTGCCGACGCGGGCAGCTACAGCATCACGGTGATGCTCACCGACTCGGGAACTGCAACGGCGCTGACGGCGACACAGAGCCTGACGCTTGTCGTCAGTCCGGCGCCCGCAATCTCATTCACGGGCACGGTTCCGGCTACTGCGACTTATAACGCTGCTTACACCGGCAGCGCTGCCGCCTCTGGCGGCGCTGGGACGCTGGCATACAGCATCTCCAGCGGTGCGCTGCCAACCGGGCTTTCGCTCAATGCCACCTCCGGAGCGATCACAGGAACGCCGACCGCCGTTGGCACCTTCGGCTTTACGGTCAAGGCGGCGGACGTATACGGCGATTCAAAGACGCAGACCTACTCCATCGTCGTCAGCTACTCGGCGGTCTCTGTCGGAGCGGCTACGTTGCCTGTCGGCTATGTCGGCTCGACCTACACATCAACCACGCTGACGGCTGCGGGCGGATCTGGCACAGGCTATACGTGGGCACTGCAATCCGGCTCGAGCCTGCCTGCAGGCCTCGCGCTTTCTGCGGGTGGTGTGATCTCTGGCAAGCCAACCGGATCGGCCGGCACTACCAGCTTCACGGTGGTGGCCACCGACTCTGCATCGAACCAGGGTACGGCCTCGCTCTCGATTACCGTGAAGGCCGGGGTGAGCTTTACCACCACGAGTCCGCTGCCGACAGGCTACGTTGGTGGCAGCTACTCGCAGCAGTTTGTGGCGACGGGTGGCAGCGGCACCGGGTACACGTACGCGGTTGCCAGCGGCTCAACACTGCCGGGCGGACTTGCTCTTTCCACGGCGGGCCTGCTGAGCGGCAAGCCAACGACCACGGGCGCGCCGAGTTTCTCGGTCACCGTGACGGACTCGGTGGGGAACACCGCGACAGCGGCGTTCTCGTTGACCATCGGCGCGGGCGTGAGCATCAACTCGATCACGCTGCCTTCCGGCTACCAGGGGGCGGTGTATCCGGGCGCCACGTTTACGGCGACCGGCGGCACCGGCACCGGCTACACGTGGACCTGGGCTGCGGCCAGCGGTTCCTCTGTCCCGGCAGGGCTGAGCCTGTCGACGGCGGGCGTGATCTCGGGTACTCCAACAGGCTCCGGGACATTCAACGTTGTGGTGACAGTGACTGACTCGGCAAGCAACACTGCGTCGGGAACCTTCTCCATCACTATCGCGGCGCAGTTGCAGGTGACGACGGCAAGCCTGGCCTCCGGTACGGTTAATGTGGCTTATTCGCAGAGCCTGGTTGCCAGCGGCGGCACAGGCTCGGGCTACACATGGTCAGTGAATACGGCGGGGGCAACCAGCCTGGCAGGAATCAACCTGACGCTCTCAAGCGCGGGTGTGCTGGCGGGTACACCGCTCTCGACGGGATCCGCCACCTTTACAGCTACGGTGACGGACTCGGCGAGCCACACTGCAACTGCGACGCTGACGGTGACAGTCTACGCAACGCTGACGGTGACAACTTCAAGCTTGCCGGCGACGAACGCTGGCCTTGCTTACTCGCAAACGCTGGCGGCAGCGGGCGGCTCGGGCACGGGTTATACGTGGAGCGTCACCTCCGGCGCAACTACCCTCTCTGCGGTTGGGCTCTCGGTGTCCAGCGGTGGAATTGTTTCGGGCACACCAACTGCGTCCGGCACGGCGTCGTTCACGGTGCAGGTGAAGGACTCTGCGAGCAACACCGCAACTGCAAGCCTGAGCGTGCAGGTGTATGGCGCGCTGAGTCTCGAGGCGGCCAGCTCCACAGTGCCCGGGCCGGGCACCACCGGCGGCGCATACGTGGGCGTCGTTCAGGCCTCGGGTGGCAGCGGCACATACACGTGGACAATTACAGGGCTGCCCTCCGATAGCTTGAGTGGAACCACTGCCGGCGGAACACTGAGCATTACCGGAACGCCGACTTCGGCGACTACGGTGACCTTCACGGCAAAGGTGACGGACACGGACACGAGCAACAGCGTTGGACCCAACACTTACAGCATCGTGGTTTCGAACCCGTCGCCGCTTGTTTTGCCGACGCCGAATCCGAGTTCGCTTCCGGCGGCCACGGTGAGCCAGAGTTACAGCGGCTCAGTCACGGCGACGGGTGGTGTGGGTCCGTATACGTGGGCCATTAACGGAAGCACTATGCCCTCCGATGGCTCGCTGGTCGCGCTATCTGATGGGCTGAGTATCTCGAACACCGGCGGCGCAACTCTGACTGTGAGCGGCACGCCCACTTCAACGGGCACGGTGACTCTGACAAACGTCACTATCACTGACCACGCGAGCACGGTTGCCGGGCCGGATACGTACTCGGTTACTGTTAACTCCGCAGGGTCGCAGGTAAGTGGCCAGATTTCTCTGACTAACTTCTGCGGCAGCAGCGCAACGTTGCCCACGTTCTCGGTGCAGATCTCGGGCACTGGATTCAACCAGACGACTACGACGGACAGCAGTGGAAACTACTCGTTCTCCACTGTGCCCAACGGCACCTATACCATTACTCCGTCAATTACGGGGCCGAGCTCGGTCTTCTATCCGGCCACGGAAAGCGTGACGGTGAACAACGGCGCGATGACGGGTGAGAACTTCAGCGTCTCGCTTGGTTACACAGTCTCTGGAACGGCGAGCTACAGCGGTTCCACCACCGGAAGGATTTATCTCAATCTGGTGAATACGAACTGCGGTGGAAGTGGCGGAAGCGGCACGAGCATCGCCGGTGTGGGGAGCTTCACGATTCATGGTGTGGCGCCCGGTTCGTACACACTGCAGGCATGGATGGATCCCGCATCGCTGGCCAATGAATCCAGGAACGAGGCGGATCCCACTGGAAGCGTTGCAGTCAGCATCTCGACGGCAAATGCGACGGGAACCAATGTCACGCTTGCCGATCCCACGCTGACCACGCCGACGGCGACGCCCAAGCTGAAGTCCGTTGCACCGACGGACGTGGGCGTTGTGATCAGCTACGGCGGCAGCTCAGTGCTGGACAGCAACGGTGTGGAAGAGTTCTCTTCCTACACTGTGCAGTGGAGCACGAGTTCGTCGTTCACGAGCACATCGAGCGCTACGTTCAAGGCCTCGGCCACCAGTAATGTGTGGATAGTCAATAACTCCATCAGCGGTATCAGTGGCAGCTTCAGCAACGGTACGGCCTACTACTTCAGAGTGCGCGGCAGCAATTCCGCCGGCAACGGACCGTGGGTAGTCTGGGGCGGAGGCACACCGACGGCGGTCACGATCGGTGCTCCGTCGGGCTCGGGCTACAACACTGTCACCGGTTCTGTGGTGATTCCCAGCAGCATCACGGTGGCGACAGGCGCACAGCTCTACACCGGCTATTACGACCAGAGCACCAACACCGCGTACGCTGCGAGGATCGGTGCGCCAACCAACTCCTCCGGCGGCAATGCCTTTACTGTCGAGGTTCCCACGGGATCGAACTACATCCAGTTCGCGATCCTCGACCAGAACAACGACGGCCAGATCAACGCGGGAGACGTAACCAACGTCTTCGGGAATAACTCGAATACCGTTTCAGTTTCGGGTAATCTGACGAATCAGAACCTAACCTTGCCTAGCACGAACAGCAACGCGACGGTCATGACACAGTTCACGCAGAGCACAGTTACGAGCGGCGGAAGTACGAGCACGTCGACTAGCTACTCGCTGAATTTGCAGTTGAGAGAACAGAACAAGCTGCCGGTGGCGGTGCAACTTACTGCAGCGTCTAATTCGAATGTGCTGACGCCGCTCGATGTCAGCAATTACTGCCAGAGCTGCGGAAATCTCCAGTTCCAGTACGATGCATCAATCGGATCGGACGTTCCGGCAGTCAACGACACCTACACCTTCAGCGTGACCTACAGCGACGGCACCACGGGAACTGCCACAGGCACCGTGACCGCCGTGCTCGGTACGTCGAATCTGGCAACGAGCCTGTCACCCGCCACGGGGAGCAGCACGAGCGTGACTCCGACCTTCACATGGACGGATCCAGCAAATGCGAGCAACTACATCTACCAGTTCTACATGAACGACAGCAGCGGCAACACGATCTGGCAGATTCCCGCCAACAGCTCGAACCTGAGCGGCTTCAGCAGTTCGATCACTTCCATCACCTGGGGAACCGACCCCACAGGGGATACCAGCAACACGCCGAGCGTTTCAAGCCTCACGGTGGGCACGAGCTACACCTGGTCCATCCAAGCGCAGGATGCCAACGGAAACACGACGACACAGCAGGTGCAGTATCAGCCGTAGCTTTTGACATCGGCTTACGCAGGGCGGCCAATCAACAATTGGCCGCCCTTTTTCTCAGCACAAACCGGTGAGCTCTCTGGATCGAGGACGCACTCTTCAGCAAGCAATTGGTTTTGGAGAGGCGCTGGAGTTGGCATCGTGTGCAGGCCAGGTGCAACTCTGACGATTACAGAAAGCCGATGGTGCGGCCCGCGATGCCGACGCTGAGCCATGAGAGCAGCGAGAGAGCTGCGCCGAGGCGAAGCCACCACGGTTGCTGATCGTTGGCTTTGCGAAGCTGCGTGATGTAGACAGGCGTTGAGATGAGGAGGGCAACCGCAAAGGCGATCATCTTCGCACGAAAGGCGTCGTTGTAGTAGCACTTGAGAGCTTCTTCAGAGACCATCAATATGCCTGTAATCACGACGGCTGTGAGCGCTGAGAGGATGACCGGCAGCAGTTCGCGCGCAAGACTGCGACTGGAGATACCGCGCAGGAGGCCTATGGCGCGTAGCGACACTGCCAGGAGTGTTCCGCCGAGTGCTGCGAGCGCGATCAAGTGAATGGTCTCGACGATGGCGAATGCCCACTGCGAACGCTGCATGAACTGACCGACGGCGGAATGAGCAAGCCACTGAAAGAGGACGAGCAGGTGCATGCGGGATGCAAAGACACTCTTCGGCCTTGAACCCGACGACCGCATCCTCACCAACATCGAAATGCTCAACGTCTCCGATGTCCTCGAGTCGCTTATCGTCATCGGCAGTGGAGCCGTCGGTGTCGAGTTCGCCTCCATCTTTCGCACCTTCGGCGCAGAGATCACATTGCTCGAGTTCCAGTCTTCCCTCGTGCCTGTTGAAGACGAGGAGATATCGAAAGAGCTCGCACGCCTCTTCAAGAAGCGCGGAATCGATCTGAACACCGGCGCAAAGGTCGAGAAGATCGAGCGAACCGCCGCAGGCGTCAGAGTAGAGTGGATCGCGTCGAACGGAAGTCGCATGACGAAAGAAGCAGACAAGGTCCTCCTCGCTGTCGGCCGCACACCACACACCGCAAACCTTGGCATCGAAAACACGCGCATCGAGCGCGAGCGCGGCTTCGTCAAAGTCGATGAAGCCCACCAGACAGCAGAACCCGGCATCTACGCCATCGGCGACATCGTCGCAGGCCTTCCACAACTCGCTCACGTCGGAGCCATGAGCGGCATCGTTGCAGTCACAAAAATTGCCGGCCGTCCTTACCGCGCCGTAAAGCCCAACCGCGTGCCTGCGTGCACTTACTCCGAACCGCAGATCGGATCCGTCGGCCTCACAGAACAACAGGCCCGGAGCGCAGGCATTGAAATTCGCGTCGGCAGATTCCCCTTCGCCGGTAACTCCAAGGCAACCATCCTCGGCAACCACGACGGGTTCGTCAAAGTCATCGCAGACGCGCACAGCGGCGAAATTCTCGGCGTGCACATCATCGGCCCGCAGGCAACCGAACTCATCGCCGAAGCCGTCGCGGTCATCGATCTCGAAGGCATGATCGACGAGTTACTCTTCACCATCCACGCCCATCCCACGCTCGGCGAAGCCATGCTCGATGCCTACGCCGCCGTCGAAGGCATGGCCATCAACGCCTGACACTCCGCGCATCGTTCGAAATCGCAATGCAGCCACAATGCAAGCATGGTTGCTCCGCAGTGGCCTCTCGACAGTCGCTCGCGTTTCCCGCGCCAGCCATCTCTCTTCACCCACAAAAGAAGACCCCGCCACCAGGGCGGGGTCTTCGCTTTCCACACGCAGTCGCCTGCGCATCCATCGTCGTTACACCGCAGCTGCCACAGCCGAAATACATCCCTCGGCCACCAGCGCTTCCACAATCGTCTTCGCGTCCGCC
>DATMUN010000002.1:0-6891 GCA_035563895.1 Occallatibacter sp.
GTAGGGCTCTCGCGCGGCTGCATGCGTTGTCCGCTGCTCGCCACCGCCGGGGTCGTCTCTCGCGGTGGTTCAGCCGCTTCGCCCGGCTGCGCAGTAATCGCCACCGGCTCCGCCGCGCCCGCCGCATGCAGTTCGTCGCTCACCGCAACGCCCGTCCGCGTTCGGTGCAAAGGCAGCGTTGCACTGTTCATCATCATCGTCAGCAGATTCTGCCGCACATCTTCGCGCGCCATCGCATCGTGCAGCAGTGCAAGCCCCGTAGCGCCACTGAAATCTGCAATCACCGAGCGCTGCGCCTCTGCTGCGATCTTTTCCGCAGCTCCGTCCGTGCTCAGCGCCAGCGGCAGCTGATAAATATCGCACGCGCCGTCTTCGTACTCCACCTCCGCGTACACAAGCACCGCGGGCACACCGCTGCTCTCTGCATGAACCGCAAGTTCGGTCCAGTTGCGCACACGCACTGCACGCATTGTGCGCGCCTTTGCTCCAAACCATCGCTGCCCCGGCAGCCACTGCACCAGCGCTGCCTCAAGCCGTTCGCTCCCATTCGCAGAGAGCCACGCGCTCCATCCTTCCGTCATCAGCAGCTCCACATGCGCGTCAACTGTATCGGCCTCATCCAGCAGGGCAGGGCCCATCACCTTCGCGCGTGCCGGCTGCAGCTCCAGCCACAGAAACGCATACGGCGCCAGCGTCAACGAGTAAGGCTGCTCTGTGATCGTCGGAAACGGGACATAACCCAGCATCTCCACCGGCTCCATGCCCACATGCGCAGCCATGTCCAGCGACACCGGCTGCGCAAAGCGGCTCAGGTTTGCTAGGCACAGCACTGTCTCGTGCGAGCCGTCCGCGCGCTCCAGGCCGCGCAGGTACGCCAGCACCTTGCGATTCGCCGGGTTGAGAAACGTCAGCGTCCCACGCCCGAAGACCTGAAACAACTTGCGTAGCGCGATCATGTTTCGCATCCAGCTCAGCAAGCTCGAGGGGTCGCTTTGCTGTGCCTCCACGTTCACCACCTGGTAGCCGTAGATGGGGTCCATGATCACCGGAAAATAGAGCCGCGCCGGATCGCAGCGCGAGAACCCCGCGTTACGATCCGAAGTCCACTGCATCGGTGTGCGCACGCCATTGCGATCGCCGAGATAGATGTTGTCGCCCATGCCGATCTCGTCGCCGTAGTAGAGAATCGGTGTGCCCGGAAAACTCAGCAGCAGAGAGTTCAGCAGCTCAATCCGCCGCCGGTTGTTGTCCACCAACGGGGCAAGCCTTCGCCGAATGCCCACATTCACGCGCATGCGCGGGTCCGCCGAGTACGCAAAATACATGTAGTCGCGCTCGTCGTCGGTCACCATCTCCAGCGTCAGCTCATCGTGATTGCGGAGGAATAGTCCCCACTGGCAGCTCTCGGGAATCGCAGGCGTGCGCGCCATGATGTCGGTGATCGGCAACCGGTCTTCCTGCCTCAGTGCCATGTAGATGCGCGGCATCAGCGGAAAGTGGAACGCCATGTGGCACTCGTCGCCTTCGCCAAAGTAAGGCCGCACGTCCGCCGGCCACTGGTTGGCCTCAGCCAGAATCATGCGGTTCTCATAGTCCGCATCAATTGCCTCGCGCAGCTTGCGAATCACCGCATGCGTCTCAGGCAGATTCTCGCAACTCGTGCCGTCGCGTTCGCACAGATACGGAATCGCATCCATGCGCAGCCCGTCCACGCCCATGTCGAGCCAGAAGCGCATCGCCTTCAGCACTTCTTCAATCACGCGAGGGTTGTCGAAGTTCAGGTCCGGCTGGTGCGAGAAGAAGCGATGCCAGTAGTAAGCCTTCGCCGTCTCATCCCACGTCCAGTTCGACTTCTCCGTGTCCGTAAAGATGATGCGCGCGTCTCTGTACGGCAGGTCCGTATCCGACCACACATACATCTCCCGTTCAGGCGAACCCTGCGGCGCCAGCCTTGCCGCCCTGAACCACGGATGCTGATCGCTCGTGTGATTGATCACCAGCTCGATCATCACCTGCATGCCGCGCGCATGGGCCGCCTCCAGAAACGCCCGAAAATCCTCCAGCGTTCCGTATGACGGATTCACATTCATGTAGTCGGCAATATCGTAGCCGTCATCGCGTAGCGGAGAAGGGAAGAACGGCAGCAGCCAGATGCAGGTAACGCCCAGCTCCTGCAGATAGTCGAGCCGCCCCAGCAGCCCCGGAAAGTCGCCTATGCCGTCGCCGTTCGAGTCCGCAAACGCACGCACGTGCAGCTCGTAGATAATCGCGTCTTTGTACCACAGCGGATCGCTGGTGCTTGCGGGCTTCTTCACGCAGGGACTCCCATGCGCTTGGATGCACCATTCCGCCGCGACGTGGCCCGAGTACTGTCGCTACAAGAAGTACTCGAAGTCCGACTCCGTCTTCAGCTTCCGGCGAATCCGCAGAATATGCCCGGCCCGCTGCTCCGGGCGCAGCTCGACGTAGTTCCTCGGTCCATTCCACAGATAGCGCTCGCCGTTCAGCAGGTCCTCGGCCTCATACACGCGATCCTCCGGAATCCCCAGCTCCCACAGCGGCAGCGTCACAAAGCCCGACTGCGTATAACGCGGGTCCAGGTTCGCCACCGTCACAATCAGGTTCGACCGGTCCTCTGACTCCTTGCTGTACGCGATCAGCTGCTCATTGTCCGTCGCATGGAAGCGCAGCGACCAGTCGTTCTGCAAGGCTGCGTTGGTGTTGCGAATCTCGTTCACCCGCGCAACCATCTCGCGCAGCGTGCCCGGCTTCTCCAGGTCCCAGTACCGAATCTCATACTTCTCCGAGTTCAGATACTCTTCGCTGCCGTGCTTCACCGGCACGTGCTCCATCTGCTCGAAGGCTGGTCCGTAGATACCGTAGTTCGCGCCGAGCGTCCCGGCCAGCAGCAGCCGGATGTTGAACGCCGGCCGTCCGCCCACTTGCAAGAACTCCGTCAGAATGTCCGGCGTGTTCGGCCACTGGTTCGGCCGGAAGAACTCGCGCACCGGCGTCTGTGTCAGCTCCGTCAGATACTCCGTGATCTCGCGCTTGCCGTTGCGCCACGGGAAGTACGTATACGACTGTCCAAAGCCCATCTTCGCCAGCCGGTACATCACCTTCGGCCGCGTGAATGCCTCAGCCAGAAAGAAGACCGCCGGATTCTTCTTCTTTACTTCGTCAATCACCCACTCCCAGAACGGAAACGCCTTGGTGTGCGGATTGTCCACGCGGAAAATGGTCACGCCCTGCTCCACCCAGTAGAGGAAGACGTTCTTCAGCTCCTCCCACATGCCCCGCCAGTCTTCGCTCTCAAAGTCGAAGGGATAAATATCCTGATACTTCTTCGGCGGATTCTCGGCGTACTGAATCGTGCCATCGGGCCGCTTCTTGAACCAGTTCTCGTGGTCCTTCACATACGGATGATCCGGCGCCGCCTGGAACGCGATATCCATCGCCAGATCCATGCCGTGCCGTTTCACCTCGCCCACAAAATGCCGGAACTCTTCGAGCGTTCCCAGCTCAGCCAGAATCGACGTGTGCCCGCCCTCTTCCGCCCCAATCGCCCAAGGGCTGCCGTGCTCGCCCGGCTCGCACTGCGGATTGTTGTTCTTCCCCTTGCGGAACGTCCGCCCGATGGGATGAATCGGCGGCAGATACACCACATTGAAGCCCAGCGACGCAACGTATTCCAGCCGCTTCTCGCAGTCGGCAAACGTGCCATGCTTGCCCGGCTCTGATGCCGTGGAGCGCGGGAAAAATTCATACCAGGAACTGAAGCGCGCCCGCACCGGATCAACCACAATCTCCAGCTCACGATCAGACTCGCTCGTAAACCGCTTGTCCGGATACTTCTGCATCAGCACATGCAGTTTCTCCGTCGTCGCTGTTTCGCGCAGCAGCGGAATCTCCTTCTTCGCGCGCAGCGTCTTCGCTACAGTGCGCAGCGATACGGCGTCCATGCCTTTGGCGCGATCCGCCGCGGCCACAATCAGCTCTGCACCGATCAGGTAATCCAGCTCCGTGTCCGAGCCCGCATCGATGCGCTTCTTCAGGTCGCGCAGCCACGTGTCAAAGTGGTCCACCCAACCCTGCACCTTGTAGACGTACTTACCCAGCTCGGCCACGTGGAACGACGCCGTCCAGCGGTCGTTTCCCAGCGCTTGCATAGGGATCTCGGTCCACTTCGCAGTGCTCGCCCGCCGCGCCAGCAGCGACGCGCGAATCGCGTCATGGCCGTCGGTGAATAAGTCGGCCTCAACGCGCACCTGGTCGCCCACCGTACGCTTCACTGCAAAGCGCCCGCCGTCTACCTGCGGAGTAATGCCTTCAATCTGGACGCGCCGGCGTCCTTCCGTCTCTTTGGGAATCATCGTCCGTCTGCCCGTCCGCTTTTTTACTTGCCCCGCCTGTTTTGTCGGCATCGCTCAATCAGCTCCTCGTACAACGCGATCGTCTGCTGCGCAATCGACGTCCAGCTGAAGATCTCTTCCACGCGCCGCCGTCCAGCCTCGCCGAACTGCCGGCACTTCGCTTCGTCTGCCAGCAGCTCCGTGAGCCGCGTTCCCAGGTCCTGCGCAAACCGCTCAGGATCGCGTGGAAAGCTCGTCACCGGGTCTTGATCAAAAGGCACCAGGAAGCCCGTCTCGCCCTCCACCACCACTTCCTTAATGCCACCCGTCGCGCTCGCCACCACCGGAGCCTTGCACGCCATCGCCTCCAGGTTGATGATGCCGAACGGCTCATAAACCGACGGACAGCAGAAGACGCGCGCGTTGCTGTAGAGCTGAATCGCCTGCGGCTTCGTCACCATCTTCTCGATCCACACAATCCGCGGATGATCCTTCCGCGCCGCGTCTACCTTCGCGCGCAGCTCGTCGGCAATCTCCGGCGTGTCCGGAGCGCCAGCGCACAACACCACCTGCGTATCCTTCGGCAGGTAGCGAATCGCGTCCACCAGGTGCGTCACGCCCTTCTGCCGCGTGATGCGTCCGACAAACAGCACATACGGCACCGTCGGGTCGACACCGAACTCCCTCAACGCCGTTGTGTCGCTCGTCTTCTGGTACTCATTCAAGTCGATGCCGTTGTAGATCACGTGAATCTTTGCCGGGTCCACATCGGGATACGCACGCAGAATGTCCGCCTTCGTCCCCTGCGACACAGCGACGATCGCATCCGCATCCTCAACCGCCGTCCGTTCCATCCACGAGCTCATCGCGTAGCCCGAGCCGAGCTGCTCCGCCTTCCACGCCCGCAGCGGTTCAAGCGAGTGCGTCGTCAGCACAAACGGCACACCATAGAGCTTCTTTGCGAGATAACCGGCCATCGAGACGTACCACGTGTGCGTATGCACCACGTCCACGCCTTCCAGCGCCTTCACCTGCGTCAGGTTCAGGCTGAAGGCCTCCAGCGCGCCCTTGAACTTGCCTGTCGTGCCGTCCGTGATCTCCTTCCACGGCTCCTGCCCGCGCACATGCAGGTTGCCCGCGTCGGAGTTCTGCGAGCCCCAGCAGTGCACCTCGACCTCTATCTTCTTCGCCAGCTCCCGGCTCAGGTAGTCCACGTGGACTCCCGCGCCTCCATACACCAGCGGCGGATACTCGCGTGTAAACAGCCCCACTCGCACTGTCGTAAGCCTCCCAGCCCAACGCCCAAGTATAGGGCAACCTGACACAGACCCTACCCTCTGCCCCCACAATCCGGCAATGCCTCAGTTTGCCCTTCCTTGATCTCGCCCTGACGCGGCAGCAGCACGGAAATGGGTGCCCCGGGTCCGTGTGTTCGGACCCGGGGAAGCAAGCCCCTCACCCGGCCACGACCAAGCCCACTGTACGCAACGCCCCCGTGCCATTCCGGATGCGGCCCACTTCGGTGAGTGCACGCAGTGCTATTCTCAGACTGTCTGCAGTGGCCCATTTCGCGCCATCCCCGTTCTCCGTCCGCACGCTCCGCCGTGGTGGCGTCTTTTCGAGCACCGTTTTGCTTTTCGTGCTCGCGTCGCTGCTCGTCTCCGGCTGCAGCAAAATCCGCCATCTCCGCGCCGAGCAGCATGAAATGGTCTATGTCTGGGTCCGCCAGATATACCTCCGCGATCGCGTCGCCGCCGTCTCCAATCACGTAGGCCAGGTCACCAACGGCCAGTCCCTCCAGGTGCTCGAACACGGCAGGCGCTTCCTCCGCGTCAAAACTGAAAAAGGCGAAATCGGCTGGATTCCCGACCGTGCCGTCATCGACGCCAAGACCTACGGCGGCTTCACCCAGCTCGTAACGCAGTACAAAGACGCGCCCGTCGTTTCAGTCGGCACCCTCCGCGACGAGATCTATCTCCACTCCACTCCCGGTCGCGACACCGACCGCTTCTACATACTCCCCGGCAACGAGAAGGTGCAGATGCTCCTCCGTGCCTCCGTCCAGCGCGAGCAGAAGAATGCGCCTCCCGCACCTGCCGCACAGCCCGGAGCCGCTCCCGAGCCGCCGCCTATGGAAGATTGGTGGCTCATCCGCGACCAGCAGAACCGCGTCGGCTGGGTCCTCGGCAATCGCGTGGACGTGGACGTGCCCGACGACGTGGCCCAGTACGCCGAGGGCCAGAAGATCGTCGGCGCCTACATCCTCACCAAGGTCCACGACGACGAGGCCTCCACCGCCGACCACACCGTCGCCGAGTACGTCACCGCCCTCGCCGAGCCCAAGTCCGGCCTGCCTTACGACTTCGACCAGATCCGCGTCTTCACCTGGAACGTCAAGCGCCACCGCTACGAGACGGCCTTCCGCATGCGCAACATCAAGGGCTACCTGCCCCTGCATCTGGCCACGCAGCCCGGCCCTAACGGCGGCACGGACTACCTCTTCAGCTTCACCATCTCCGGCTCGCCCGACGTGGCCCTC
>DATMUN010000003.1:0-3566 GCA_035563895.1 Occallatibacter sp.
AAAGACAACAGAAGCCGCGCTCGCGCGCGGCCTCGCACGCATCCTGCAAAGCTGGCCCGCCGGTAGACTTCATTCTCGCTACGGTGTAAAGGCTCTCCGCTACGCTCCGTCCGCTGGCGCGGTGCTGCGCAGCCTTGACACCTCCGCACCTCCCAACTATGGAGGGCCAGCCAATGGCTTCAACACAGTGCTTTATCTGCCACACTCACACACACTCAGTCCCATACAAGTTCGACGTTCGCATCATGCGCCGCCACAAGCTGCTAGGGTTCTCGCTCTGGCACCGCGCCACGTTCTGCTCGCATCGCTGCTTTCGGCAGTGGGTCTGCGGCAAGGGTCCGCTAGAACCAAAGCCCAGCTAGGCCGGGGGCTGACGCCCCCGGCCCAGCAATGAGACGCGTGTGATTTTTAACCACCAAAACGTGACCGCAGTCACTAGGGAATTGTGCTACGCTGTGCATGTCAAAACAGATGACCGCCGGAGTCCTCCGGTGTCCAAGCCGAATCTGGACACCTCCCCGACACCAATGTTTACGCGGGTCTGCGATAAAGGATGGCAAATACCTGCATGTGTCAATGGAGTGCGGGACACCGTTGGACACCTGCCCCTGCCGCATATCGCCTTGCGTGGCGCGGGTTTCGTATCTCTCCGGGGTAGAATCCACTCATGCAGGTTTTTGCCATCCTACCCGCTGCCGGTCTCGGCACTCGCATGGCCGGTCCGCAGCCCAAGCAGTTTCTGGCGCTGGCCGGTGAGCCTATTCTGATTCACTCGCTGCGCGCGTTTGCCTCGGTCGATCGCGTGACGGCCATTTACGTGGCCGTGCGCAAGACGGAGATTGAGCGCGTGCGGGCGCAGGTGGCCGAGCACGGATTTGCCGACAAGGTGCATGTGGTGGAGGGCGGCGAGAACCGGCAGGAGTCTGTGGCGCATGCGCTGGCCGCGGTTCCGGCTGCCGACGACGACATTGTGCTGGTTCACGACGCGGTGCGGCCGCTGATCGACGCGGCCACCATTGCGCGCACCATCGAAGCCGTCGAGAAGCAAGGCGCGGCCATTGTGGGGCTGCCCGCTGTGGACACCATCAAGCAGGTGGAGCGCACGGCGCACGGCGCCATCATCACGTCGACGATTCCGCGCGAGTTCGTGGTGCAGGCGCAGACGCCGCAGGGCTTCCGCTACGGGGTGCTGCAGCGGGCGTTTGCCGAGGCTGAGGCGGACGGGTTTGTGGGCACGGATGAGGCTTCAGTTGTGGAGCGTGCAGGATTGCCGGTTGCGGTTGTCCCCGGCTCACCGGTTAATCTGAAGATCACACAGCCCGGCGACCTGGAACTGGCGGAGTTCTACCTGAACCAGCGCGCCCGCAAGGGCTGAACCGCTTCGCGCGGCATCATTTCGCTCTACTACGCAGGCACGGATATGGATACTCGCATCGGATTCGGCTACGACTCGCACGCCTTTAAACCGGGTGTGCCGCTTCGCATTGGTGGTCTGGCGTTTGACCACCCGGAGGGGCTGGCCGGGCACTCCGATGGCGATGTGCTGCTGCATGCGCTGACCGACGCCCTGCTGGGCTCGGTGGCGGCGGGCGACATTGGAAGCTTCTTTCCGCCGGGTGACCCGCGCTGGAAGGATGCCGACTCTGCGATCTTTCTCTCGCTAGCGCTCGAAGAGCTGTCGCACGCGGGCTACACGCTGGTGAACACGGATGTGACGCTGATTCTGGCCGCTCCGAAGATTGGGCCGGTGGCCGGCGAGATGCGCGCACGGGTTGCCGACCTGCTGGGCGCGGATATCGACCAGGTGAGCATCAAGGCGAAGACTCCCGAAGGCCTGAACCTGGACCACGTGGCGCAGTGCCATGCTGTGGTTCTGGTGGAGCGCTCGCAGGAGGACGACGAGCTAAAGCAGATGAGCGCGGTGATCGAGTCGCAGCGGCAGCTGGAGGACGTGGTGGACGATCTTCTGTCGAGCGTGCACGGCGTGCCGAAGAAGCGGCCGGAGCGGCCAGTGTTCGATACGGACGATATTACTTAAAGACAGGGATCAGGGATCAGGGAATAGTTGGTCGTGGCGGGGTGAGGGGCTTGCTTTATCGCTTCATCATCTGTGGGCGTGTATTTGTAGAAGCAGACTACTTTTTGCTGAGGCTTCCCTGATCATGAATCTGCGTTCTGCTGTTGTTGCTGCTTTCCTGCTATGTTCGCTTGCCTTCGCTGCTCGTGCCGAGTCTGCGGACTGGCGCACGCCGACTGAGGTTTCTGGCTACCGCACGACGCCGGATTATGCCGAGACGATGGCGTTTGTCGATCGCGTGGCGGCGGCTGCGCCGGGACTGGTGACGGTGGAGACCTTCGGCAAGACGGGCGAAGGGCGCGAGCTGAAGATCGTAATTGCATCGAAGGATGGCGTCTTCGATCCGGCGGCGATTCATGCCTCGGGGCGCGTGATTCTGCTGGTGCAGAACGCGATTCATGCGGGCGAGATGGACGGCAAGGACTCTTGCCTCGCGCTCTTGCGCGACATGGTGATCACGAAGTCGCAGTCGGCGCTGCTGGATCATGCGGTCTTCGTCTTCATTCCGGTGTACAACATCGACGGGCACGAGCGGCGGTCTCCGTATAACCGCATCAACCAGAACGGGCCGGAGGCGATGGGCTGGCGCGGCAACGGGACGAACATCAATCTGAATCGCGACTACGTGAAGGCCGACGCGCCGGAGACGCGTGCGCTGCTGCACATGATGCATCGCTGGCTGCCGGACTTTTTTGTGGACGACCACGTGACGGATGGCGCGGATTTTCAGTACGACGTGACGTTCGGTTTCGATGCGACACCGGATGTGGCTCCCGCGACGGCGGAGTGGATTCGCGCGGTAACGCCGGAGATTGTGAAGCAGATTGATGCGTCGGGACACCTGGCGTTTCCGCACCTGCTGGAGCTGAACGACGAGACGGACCCGGCGCAGGGACTGGCGTTTTCAGTGCTGGCGCCGCGCTTCTCAAACAGCTATATGGTGCTGGAGAACCGGCCTGCGTTGCTGGTTGAGCTGCACATGCTGAAGGACTACAAGACGCGCGTAACGGGCAACTACGAGCTGCTGAAGGCGCTGCTGACGGTGCTGAATCGCGATGCGGCGAAGGTGATTGCGATGAACAGGCAGGCCGATGCGGACGCGGCGCTGCTGGGCGCGCATCCGCTGGGCAACGAGAAGTTTCCGCTGGCGGTGGGCTGGAGCGGCGAGACGACGCCGGTGGAGTTTCGCGGCTATCAGTACAAGCGCGAATTGAGCGCGGTGTCTGGCGCGATGTGGGTGCAGTATACGCACGAGCCGTGGAATGCGACGCTGCCGCTGGGCACGGGCGCGAAGGTTACGGCGTCGGTGACGGCTCCGGCGGCTTACATTGTGCCGCCGCAGTGGACGCAGGTGATCGACGTGCTGGTGGCGCACGATGTGGCGATGCATCGCACGACGGCGGCGTGGACGGGCCAGGTGGAGCGCTATCGCTGCGCGGGGATGGAGTGGCAGGCGCATCCCTTCGAGGGGCGGCATCCAACCTTCCGC
>DATMUN010000004.1:0-2231 GCA_035563895.1 Occallatibacter sp.
ACGCCCACACCATCTGCTTCCCGTCCGCCAGGTCCGCGCGATACGTCTTCCCGTGGTCGTACTGGTTCCGTTCCAGCGGCGGATAGTTCACCACCGTCTCCGCCATCTCCTCGATCAGCGTCCGCGCCGCGCCCGTCGCCGCATCCACCTCAATCACGCGATACACCTGATGCCCGCGCTGGTTGTAGTCGAACGTGAACCCGCGCCCGTCCTTCCACCACTGCACCGGTGACAGATCCCACGGATTCGAAAACAGCGCGTTGTCGATCGCCGTCTCGCGCTTCTCCGCAATCGAAAACAGCACCGGCTGCGGTAGCGGCAGTACGTCCCCCGCCTTCGGGTACACCATCGCCGAGTACTTCGGCTCCAGCTGCTCCACCGGCGACGACTCCACATAGTGCACCAGCCGCCTGTACCCCGGCCGCACGCGATACGCCGCCAGGTGCTTCGAGTCCGGCGACCACGCCAGCGTGTCGAACGCGTAGTAGTTCCCCTCAGACCCGTCCACGCTCTCGATCAGCGGCTTCGCATCCTTGCTGCCTCCATCCTTCTCAACCGCCCGCACCACCACGTTGAAGTTCTCAATCGTCGCCGCCCACTTCCTATCCGGCGAAACCTGCCTCTTCTCGCGGCTGTTCTCCGCCTTGGGAGTCCAGTCGTACCCCTCATCCTCCGGATCGCGCGCAGGCTCCGGCGGCATCGCCTCACCCGCGCACGCATAGGTCTTCAAGTCGCACTTCCACCGCTCGCGCTCATGCTCAAACTCCAGCCCCGCAAGCTTCGCATCCAGCCGCACCCGCTCAAACGGCAGCTTCGCAGCATCCACCGGCGTCTTCATCTGCTTCGCCAACTCAGCCGCCAGCCGCTTCGCGTCAAACGCCGGACCCTTCGTCCCCGCCTCGGCGTCCACCAGCACAAACTCGTATCCACCCGCGCCATCCGTCCGCCGGTAGACAAGCTTCTCCGTCCCCTCAATCCACTGCGGCTGTTCCGGCACATGCGCCACCAGCCCGCGATACTTCTCCCGCAGCCCCTGCGCCCGCGCATAATCCTCACGCGAAACCTGCGCCCCCGCCACCAACGAAGACACCACCACCGACCCCAGCACAACCCCACAAACAACCCGCATCCGCCTCACTCCTCAACAGCAAAAAATCTCACCCAACCAATGGACATGGGTGCCCCGGGTGCCTCGCATTTGGGCACCCGGGAAACCACGCCCCTCACCAAGACAGCTCTTGCGCTCAATCACCAAAGTCCCGCGAGCGATCAGCGAGCAGCACGCCCTACGCAGTAGTGTCATTCTGAGCGAACGGGGCCCCAAGCGCAGTTCAGCTTGGGGGTGGTAAGCAAAGAATCTGCTGTGCAACACTGCATCCCCGCCCACAAGGATCGGGTGCCCCCGGTCCCTCGCACTTGGGGACCGGGGCAAAGCAAGCCCCTCGCACCGCCACCCTCAAACTTCGCGCTCAATCACCACAGTCCCGCGAGCGATCAGCGAGCCGCACGCAGTGCCTGGTGCCCCATCCATGCGCAGCATGGGTGGGAAAGCAAGCCCCTCAACCAGCCACGACAAAAACTGATCCCTGTTCCCTAATCCCTAGTCCCTGTCCTTCGCCATCGTCCCCACCGCCGCCGGAAACACCGGCGGCCGCGCATCCCGCTTCTCCCAGCCCAGCAAAAACTCCGCCGCCGCACCGCACACGCGCCCCTGGCACGCGCCCATCCCGGCCCGCGTATGCAGCTTCGCGTCGCGCCAGCCCGTCTGCCCGCACAGCGCTACAAACGGAACATCCTCGCACCGGCACACCAGCGTCTCCGCATCCGGCAACTTCCGCAGCTCCGGCCTCAGCGCAAACGCACGATCCAAGCCCCGCGCAAAGGCCTTCTGCCTGGCAAGCCGTCCCGCCAGCGCAGCCGCACGATCCGCGCGCCCCGCCGCAGACCAGCCCGCCGCCTCGCCTTCCACCAGCGCCTTGTCCAGCCCGCCCACACCCGTCAGCTCGCCCACGCAGTAGACATCCCCGCGCGAACTGCGCTGCTCCGCATCCACGCGCACCAGCCCGTTCTCAACCTCGCAGCCCAGCAGCAGCGGCAGCTCCAGATTCGGCACCAGGTTGTAGCCGCACGCCAGCAGATCGCACTCCGCCGTCCACGTCCGCCGCCCGTCTGTCACCCGCACACGCTCCAGCTTCCCCGCGCCCTCGGCACGAACCACCCAGCACCCAGCC
>DATMUN010000005.1:0-2411 GCA_035563895.1 Occallatibacter sp.
AAAGACAGGCAAAAGGGCCCTCGCGCCTTCGTCGGTCCCATGGACCACAGCTACCGCGTCGCCAACGGCAACATAGCCGATGCGCCGCCGTCCACCATCCCTGTCCACGGCAATGGCAACGGCAACTACTACCCGGACCATTACCAGTCGTCCGTTCCCGCGCCCATCCGCGAAGACGCCCCCACCCGCATCTTCTGCTACATCGAGGACCTGTTTTTCCAGGCCAAGATCCAGGAGACCTCGCGCAAGCTCGGCGTCAAGGTTGAGTTCGTCAAGAGCGACAGCGATCTGATCGGCCGTTTCGCTGACGCCCCCGAAGCTGAGCGTCCCACGCTCGTCGTCTTCGACCTCAACAACCTCAGCGCCAAGCCGCTGAGCCTGATTCCCAAATTCAAGTCGAAGTTCAAGAAGTCGACCTCTGTCGTCGGCTTCCTCAACCACCTGCAGGGCGACCTGAAGATGAAGGCCCTCGAAGCCGGCTGCGATACCGTCATGCCGCGCTCCGCCTTCTCCCAGTCGCTCCCCAACCTCCTCCGCCGCTACGGCCTCGAGGAGGAAGAGGAGTACTACCCGCAGCCGGTGTAACCCTTGAGCTTCACCCGCAACAGAGAAGGCCCCATCCACAAGGATGGGGCCTTCTTACTTACTGTGAACTAAGAACTGCGAACTCTCAGAAGCTCCTCGATATCCCCGTAATCACCGTGTAATCCGCAAATGCCGCATCGCCGTGCGTGTGGTTCTCCAGATCGGTCACGCTGATCTTGCGGTTGCGTTCCATCGCCCACGGCCCGCTCGCAAAGATCGTCGTGCGGCCCCGCGCATACATCATCCCCGGCTCAATCGAAATCACGTAACCCGGCCGCCGGAACCCGTTGCTCGAACCGAACGCATCGCGTACCGGCACGCCTTCCATGCGCCCGCCCATGCTCAGCGCAAGGCCCCGCAGCAGCTTCACGCCCGTCACCGGCCGCGAGAATCCGCCGCGCCACAGGTACTGGTCCGTCGCCGAAACCACGTTCTCGCCGGAAGCCGACCGCCCCGTAATCACTCCCGTCGTATCCTGCGGGCTAAAGAGCCACGAACCCGTGAAGTACGCAGCCGTCTTCCAGATCACCGGGTGATACATCTCCGTCGCCAGGCTGAAGCCCCACGTGCCATCGCCCGGCTGGATCGACTCGTCGAAAGGAAGTATCGTCTTGGTCCCATTCGACGATGTCTTCGTGCCCTTCGCATCGTTGATGCCCGTCGGCAGCTTCAGCTGAGCGGAGATGTTGATGTTGCCGTGGTTCTCCGTCGGCGGCCTGAAGATCCACGACTGCACGCCCACCGTCACATCGCCGATGCCGCCCGAGCGATACACATTCAGCGGGCTCGACTGCCCGTGCCGCGACGCCACCATCCCGGGAACCGTCGCAATCAGGCTCAGCCTGGGTGTGAGCTGGTAGTTCACGTCCAGCTCCATCAGGTTCACGTGATTCACCACAGCATTGTGGTTCGCCTGCCGCTGCGCCTGGTACACCGTGCCGATGTAGTGCTTGTACGAGTTGTACACGCGATAGCCCGTCGTGATCGTCAACCCGTGCAGCAGGTTCGTGCTGGAGTAGTGGCGTGCGTTGGCCTCAGACCCCGGGTCCAGCCCTGAGATCACCGGTTGCGGCGAGTGCGCCGCCACGCATCCCTGCGCGCGGGCATTGGGCGAAGAGCAGAGAGCTATAGCGATGAGCAGCGCAAACAGCGCTACCCCCGTCGTGGGGAAGTGTTTCATCTTGTTTTCCTCCGGTTTGTGACGAACTTGGACCGACCTCACAAAAAATTCCCATCACGCAATGGAAGCCGCACGGGACAATGCGTACGACCCTACCAGCACCATGTACGGCATGCTTCCGCCAAGCGGGTGACTCGCATCTCCATCCTTCGGTTGAAGCCAACGCTCGCACCGCGCCCGTAGAGTCAGAGGACTATGCTCCGCCGCGTTCTCCCCTTCGCAGCGTTTTTCCTGGTTCTCTCGTCAGCCTTCCCCGCAGCAGCCCGGCGTCTTCCCGATCCAGCCTTCAAGACGCTCTCCGGCGAGCAGCGCAAGCTCTCGCAACTCCGCGGCAGCATCGTCGTAGTCAACTTCTGGGCCACATGGTGCGGCCCGTGTCAGGAAGAGCTCCCCCGCCTCCAGCAGCTCGCGCAGTCCTATGCGGACAAGCCCGTCCGCTTCGTCTTCATCTCCATCGACGAGCCGAAAGACCGCTCCAAAATCGCGCCAGCCCTTGCCCGCCTCCACCTCACGCTCGAGAGCTGGGTCGGTGCAGACACCGATATGCTCGACGACTTCGGCCTCGGCAACATCGTCCCCGGCACCCTCGTTCTCGACACCGACGGCTCACCCGTAGCCCGCGTTATGGGCGAGGCCCGTGACACCG
>DATMUN010000006.1:0-9687 GCA_035563895.1 Occallatibacter sp.
CATGTTGAGAAGGAAGGAACGCCGGGCATGGCTCCTGCGAATCCTGCCGATCCGCTGATTTCGATCCCGGCCAGCAAACCAGCCGCGCCGGCAGGGAAGTGAGGACAGAGAAGATGGCACACGAGACACACATCCATTCGCTGCCCTCGGAGTTGAACGCGCCGGCGTTCGTCGATACATGGAGAATGCGTGCGCTGATGGTGGGCGCAGTGTTCGCCGTCGTCGCTGCCGCGCTGGCCTTTGCAGATGGCTCGGTGGACCACCTGCTGCGTGCGTGGGTGTTGGGGCTGATGCTGACCTTCGGCTGGGCCGTGGGCGGGCTGGCGCTGCTGATGGTGCAGTACTGCACGGGCGGCAAGTGGGGCCTGTTGCTGCGTCGTCCGCTGGAGGCAATGAGCCGCACGCTACCGCTGGTGCTGGTGTACTGGTTCGTCGTCGCGCTGAACATGAAGCGGCTCTATCTGTGGGCGCAGTTCACGAGCGTGCAGGATACAGCTACCGCGCTGGCGAACGGAGCGATTACTGAAATTCAGGCGCACTGCCTGGACTACAAGCGCGGCATGCTCTCGCCGGCAATGTTCTGGATTGTGGGCGCGCTGTGTTTTGCGATCTGGTTCTTCTTCGTGTACCGGCTAAACGCGCTGGGCTTGAAGCGCGACACGCAGGGCCCGGAGACGACGCCAGTCTGGATCAAAAAACTTGAGAACACTGCGGGTCCGGGCATCTTGATCTATGCGCTCACGATGACAGCTGCGGTGATCTATTGGGTTATGTCGATGGACGTGACCTGGTACTCGTCGGTGTACGGGCTTCTGTTCCTTGTGGGGCAGGGATACTCGGTGCTAGCGCTGAGCATCATCGTTTCAATTGCACTCTCAAAGGCAGAGCCATTCAAGACAATTCTGCGGCAGACCGAGCAGCACGACCTGGGCAAGCTGACCTTTGCCTTCGTGATGCTGAACATCTATCTCGGCTTTGCGCAGTTTCTCATCATCTGGTCGGGCAATCTGCCTGAAGAGATTCCGTGGTATCTCGATCGCATTCGCGGCCACTGGGGCGTCATCATCACGCTCGACTTCATCTTCCACTGGCTGATTCCGTTCTCGCTGCTGCTCTCGCGCGACCTGAAGCGCAACAAAAAGCGGCTGACGCGCGTGTGCCAGTGGATGATCTTCGCCAAGGCCTTCGACCTGTTCTGGCTCATCGAGCCGAACTTCAAGGACGCGGCGCGCAACCTGCACTTCAGCTGGGGAATTCTGGAATACGTGGCGGTGCCGGTGGCGATGGTGTCGTTCTGGATTGCCTTCTTCTGCACGCGGCTGAAGTCTCGCCCGCTGGTGCAGACCAACGATCCGCATGTGGCGGAGATTCTGGAGCCTGAGCATGTCCACGCATAACCACGAGCCGGAAGACCACAAGCCGGAAGAAGTTGACGCGTCGTACGGATACGAGCGGTCCGATGTGCGCGTTACCGGCATTGTCGTGTTCCTCACGGCGCTGACTATCTTCGTCGTCGTGACTGGCGTGGTGTCCTTCGGCATCGGCAAGCTCATCAACGCCCACATGAACAAGGAAGACGGCCCGAACACGAAGTGGACGAAGTCGGTGGAGGTGCGCGAACTGGGCAACCTGCCGGCGAACCCCGAGTTGCAGCACAAGATGGCTGAACTGACGCAGTCGTTCCCCGCGCCGCGTCTGCAGACTGACGACGGCAGCCAGGATGTGGCCGACCTGCACCAGCGCGAAGATCTGCTGCTCGACCACTATAGCTGGGTCGATCGCTCGCAGGGCAAGGTGCGGATTCCGATTGAGCGCGCGATGGAGCTAATTGCAGCGCGCGGATTGCAGGTCGCTCCGGCAGAGCAGAAGCCGGTATCGATGACCGGTGACGGACAACCTGCGATTCAGGCGCCGCTAACCAACGGCTTTGCGCGCACAGGCTACGAGCAGGAGCAGGCAGCGGCCGAAGCAGCAGAAGCAAAACAGAAGCAGTAGTGGAGCAGGTATCGATGCGGTTCACGAGATCAGTCCGGAGTTGGCGGCGCGACGCAGGCATGGTCGCGGTTGCGCTGAGCTTGTGTGCATCCTCCGCAATGGCGCAGGTCTCCGGCTACGGCGACAAGCAGATCGGTACCACGAACGAGCAGCCCTCTGTGCTCGGCAATGTTGGCATCGCGCAGAGGCTCAACCAGCCTCTGCCGCTAAATCTCGCATTCACCGACGAGGCAGGCAAGCAGGTTCGCCTGGGCGACTACTTCGGCAAGCGGCCTGCGATTCTCGCGCTCGTCTACTATCAATGCCCCATGCTGTGCTCTGAGGAGCTGAATGGACTCACGAGTGCGCTACAGATGGTGCGCTATGTACCGGGTAAAGATTTCGATGTGATTGTGGCGAGCATCGATCCGACAGAGGGCCCCGACCTGGCCGCTGCGAAGAAGCGCTCGTATCTGAAGCGCTATGGCAAGCCGGAGACGGCGAGCGGCTGGCACTTCCTCACGGGGCAGCAGCCGAGCATCGACGCACTCACGCAGGCAGTCGGGTTCAAGTATGTGAAGCTCGATGTGCCGGGCAGCAAGGTTACGCAGTATGCACATGCGAGTGCGATCCAAATCGTGACGCCCGAAGGCAGATTGGCGCAGTACTACATGGGCGTCGAGTACTCGCCGAAGGATCTGCTGCTGGGGTTGAATGAGGCTTCGGCAAATCGCATCGGCACACCTGTCGACAACATCTTGACCTACTGCTATCACTACGATCCGCAGCTGAATAAGCATTCGCTGATCGTGGCGCGGGTGGTGCAACTGGGTGGATTTCTGACGCTGCTCTTGTTGGGCGGCTTTATGGCGGTCATGTTCCGCCGCGACTATCGCAAGGCGCACGCGGCTGTGCATGCACCGACAACTGCAGCAAAGGTGAACGGATAACCGAATGGACCACATCAGTCCAGTAATCTGGCAATTCCTCGTCAAGTGGATGACGAGCTTCGCCCTCTTCCCGCCGGAAGCGTCGAAGATCGCGCCGCAGATGGACGCGCTTTATTTCTTCATCGTCCTCATCAGCCTCATCGGTCTGACGATCGTCGTGCTGCTGGTGACGAGCTTTTCGATCCTCTACAGCAAGCGGCGGCATCCGGTGGCGGTGCAGATTGAAGGGTCGACGCTGCTCGAAGCAACGTGGACGATCATCCCGCTTGGACTGTTCCTGATGATGTTTGTGTGGGGCGCGCTGATCTATTTCCGCGTATACACGCCGCCAGCCAATGCGATGAACATCTACGTTGTGGGCAAGCAGTGGATGTGGAAGGCAGAGCATCCAGGCGGGCAGCACGAGATCAACTCGCTGCACGTACCGACAGGGCAGCCCATCCAGCTCACACTCATCTCGCAGGACGTGTTCCACAGCTTCTCGATTCCGGCCTTCCGCGTAAAGCGCGAGGCGATTCCGGGTCGTTACACGAGCGTGTGGTTCGAGGCGACTGTGCCTGGAACCTATCACCTGTTCTGCACGCAGTACTGCGGCACAGAGCACTCGCACATGATCGGCGACGTGGTGGTGCTGACGCCTGAGGACTACAAGAAGTGGCTGGCGAGCTCGACCAGCGGCATGTCACTTGCGCAGAACGGCGAGCGCCTGTTCTCGAGCCTGAGCTGCACGGCCTGTCACAATACGCGACCCGAAGCGCGCGGGCCAAGCCTGGCGAATGTCTACGGCTCCACGCTCACGCTCTCCAGCGGGCAGAAGGTAAGCGTGGATGATGCTTATCTGCGCGACGCAATTCTGAACCCATCGCAGCACATCACGCAGGGCTTTGCACCGATCATGCCTACCTATCAAGGGCAGGTCAGCGAAGAAGGCGTGATCGCGCTGGTGGAATACATCAAGAGTCTTGACTCTGACTATCGTGTGCAGCAGACGACGGCGACGACCACGCTGCTGCCGGAGAGTGAAGGACGGCCGGCGGGCGCCAAACCGGCCGCAACCCAAGGGATGGTGAAGCCATGAGCGACACAATTGTCAGTCTCCCTGACCAGGCAACTGCGCGCATTCCCAAGCTGAACTACCTCAGCAAGGAGAAGGGATTGCTGAGCTGGCTGCTGACTGGAGATCACAAGCGCATCGCGATACTGTACCTGATCTCGATCAGCTTCTTCTTCTTCATCGGAGGCTCGCTCGCTGCGCTCATCCGCCTGGAACTGCTTACGCCGCAGTCGGACCTGATGGCAACGGACACCTATAACAAGGTGTTTTCGATGCATGGCATCGTGATGATCTTCTTCTTCCTGGTGCCCTCAGTACCCGCCACGCTCGGGAACTTCTTCATCCCGATGATGCTTGGTGCGAAGGATCTGGCGCTGCCGAAGATCAACCTGCTGAGCTGGTATCTCTATATGGCCGCGGGCATGATGGGCCTGTATACGATGATCGCCGGCGGCGTGGATACGGGCTGGACCTTCACCACTCCGCTCTCAACGCACTACGTGAATACGCACGTGATCACGACTGGTGTGGCGATCTTCATCGCCGGATTCAGTTCGATCTTTACCGGCTTGAACTTCATTGTCACCATCCACAAGATGCGCGCGCCGGGCATGACGTGGTTCCGCATGCCGCTGTTCATCTGGGCGCACTACGCGGCCAGCATCCTGATGGTGCTGGGCACGCCTGTGCTGGCCATTGCAATCGTGCTGGTGGCGCTGGAGCGTACGGTCGGCATCGGTGTCTTCGACCCGGCGAAGGGCGGCGACCCGTTGCTCTTCCAGCATCTGTTCTGGTTCTACTCGCACCCAGCCGTCTACATCATGATTCTGCCCGGCATGGGCGTGATCTCGGAAGTGATCTCGACGTTCAGCCGCAAACGCGTCTTCGGTTACACTGCGGTCGCATTCTCATCGGTTGCCATTGCGGTGTTCGGCTTCTTCGTCTGGGCGCACCACATGTTCATCATGGGCATCTCCAACTACGCGGTGCTGGTCTTCTCGCTGCTGACGATGCTGGTTGCAGTGCCCTCGGCGATCAAGATCTTCAACTGGGCTTTCACGCTCTACAAGGGTTCGATCACGTTTGAGACGCCGATGCTCTACGCCTTCGGCTTCATGGGCCTGTTTACTATCGGCGGCATGACGGGCGTCTTCCTTGGCACTTCGGGTACGGATATTCATCTCACAGAGACTTACTTCATCGTGGCGCACTTCCACTTCGTTATGGTGGGCGGCATGCTAATGGCGTTTCTCGCTGGCCTGCACTTCTGGTGGCCGAAGATGACGGGCCGTATGTATCCAGAGAAGATATCGCAGCTCGCAGCTCTGATTACGTTCATTGGATTCAACTTTACGTTCTTCCCGCAATTCATTCTGGGCACGCTGGGCATGCCGCGCCGCTATGCGTCATACCCGCCGGAGTTTCAGGTGCTGAACGTGCTGTCGTCTGCGGGCGCGTCGATCTTGGGTGTTGGCTATCTGCTGCCGGTCTTCTACCTGCTGTGGTCGCTCAAGTACGGCGCGATTGCAGGCGACAATCCGTGGCAAGCAACGGGCCTCGAGTGGCAGACGCAGTCGCCTCCGCTGACCGAGAACTTTACGGAGATCCCGATTGTGGATCACGAGGCCTACGACTACGAGTGGCTCGAGCGCCAGAAAGAAAAAGAGGTCCCCAGTGTCGGATAGCACAGTGATTGCGCAGGGCGCGGCGGCGGACGAGCATCACGCGCATCCGCCTTACCAGCGCCACCACTTCGAGACCATCGGCCAGCAGAACGACGCCACGAACTTTGCCATGTGGCTGTTCCTGCTGACGGAGATCATGTTCTTCGGCGGGCTGTTCACGGCCTACCTCATCTATCGCAACTGGTACTACCCGGCGTTCGTCGCTGCGTCGCACCAGCTCGACATCTTCTGGGGCGGCCTGAACACGCTGCTGCTCATCAGTTCGAGCTTCACGATGGCGATGGGCGTGTGGTGCGCGGAGACGCGTAAACAGAGCGGTCTGGTGCTGTGTCTCGTGCTGACGTTTGTGCTGGGCCTGGGCTTTCTCGGCATCAAGTCGATCGAGTATCACGAGAAGTGGGAGAAGCATCACATCCCCGGATTGCACTTCAGCACGCAGTCGTTTGCCGATCCCGAATCTGATACCGAGGTCTTTGAGAAGTATCACGACAAGGCGCTGGCGCCGGACATGGCTGCGCATACGGAGCTCTACTTCTTCCTCTACTTCGCCATGACGGGCATGCACGCGCTGCATATGATCATCGGCATCGCCATTCTTGCCTTCATGATCGTACGGGCCCGCGCGGGAGCCTACACAAATGGGCACCTCGCGTTCGTAGAGAACTTCGGCCTGTACTGGCACTTCGTCGATATTGTCTGGATTTTCCTGTTCCCGCTGCTCTACCTGATCAGCCGGCATTGAGAGGATTGCGCGCATGAGCGAACATAACGAGCAAGAACACCACATTGTCAGCCCGAAGGTGTATCTGGTCATCTTGACCGCGCTGCTGGTGGGCACGGCTGTCACCATCTGGGCGTCATTTATCGACATGGGGCCGCTGAATCCCATCATCGCGCTCGCCATCGCGTGCACCAAGGCGGTGCTTGTCATCCTGTTCTTCATGCATGTGAAGTACAGCACGAAGCTGACTAAGCTCACGGTGGGTGCGGGTGTCTTTACGTTCCTGATCCTTGTGGGGATGACTCTGGCGGACTATTTCACGCGTGCGTGGGGCCGCTGGTAGCGGCTCCGGACTGGGTACTGAAAAGGGCTGCCTGCGAGGCAGCCCTTGCTGCTTATATGCGCCTAAGAATCATCATCGTTCTGGATCGAGCTCAAGTAATTCATCTTCCGTGAAGTCGAGCAAGAAGTGGGCTTGCGTGCGCAGTCCTTTGTCCAGAGCAATAATGGCAAGGATCGCGCGGACGGTGTCGGGCGCGACCTCATCGGGAAGTTGGCGCGCACCTGTAACAGCTAGCCCATGGATCGTGTTGAAGTAGTTCGCCCGCAGTGATTCGGGAACGTCAGGATTGTCACCTGCGCCACGGCAAAGTTCGATCACTGCGGTAATTGCGAAATCAAGAATGGGCGCCAGTCCCCGAGTTCTGGGGAATACAGATCTTCCCTTCAATCTCATCAACGTGCGGCGGGACTTCTGTTGAGCAGGCTTCAGTTCCACACCGCTAATTGGGCACCGAGATGCACAATCAAAACATGGGATCGAGAAAGGATGCAGAGCTGCCAGAGGAACTGGCGCGCCTTGCCTCGTCTGTGCGCGTGCAGGTGCGGCGGAGCGGTGTACCCTTGCGCGGCGGCAAGTGTGTCGTCTACTGGATGCAGCGGGCGATGCGCATTCTCGATAATCCTGCGCTCGATGTGGCGATTGAAGCGGGGAACATTCTCGGCTTGCCTGTGGTGGTGTTCTTTTCGCTGATTCCGAACTACCCCAATGCAAACGAGCGGCACTATCGTTTTCTTGCCGAGGGACTGGCGGACATCGCAGAAGACGCAGCTGAGCGTGGTGTGGGCTTCGTGTTGCGGCGGCATCCGGACAATGCTCTGGCGCCGTTTCTGGCGGAGGTGAATGCTGCGCTGCTGGTGGGCGACGAGAACCGTTGCCGCGAGCCGGAACGCTGGCGGCGCACGCTGGCCGCGCGGCTAACTCTGCCGTACTGGACGGTGGATGCGGATGTCGTTGTGCCGTCGCGCGTGTTCGATCGCGATTACTTTCTGATGCATCATTTTCGACCGCACCTGAAGAGAGAGTTGTCGCGATTTCCGGACGAGCCGCTGGGGCGGCGCCCGCTGCATGTATGGCGGCCCGGGCGGACAATCGATGCGGTGACGCCGGACCTGCATGCGCCAGAAGCAATGCAGGGCATGGACCGCAGCGTGCGTCCGACGGATGCCTTCAAGGGAGGCACACACGCGGCACTCGAGCATCTGCGCCGCTTCGTCGCAGGCCCGCTCGCCAGCTATGAGACGGAGCGCAATCGTCCCGAGGTGCGCGGCACGAGCCGTCTTTCACCGTACCTCCACTTCGGACATATCGGGCCGTTCACTATTGCTAAGGCTGTACGTGATGCGGTTCATGCGGGGAAGGCAACGGCCGCTGCGCAGGAGCGGTTTCTGGAGCAGGCTATCGGCTGGCGCGAGCTGTCTGTGCTCTTCGTGCGCCACACCCCCGACTACGACAACTGGCAGTGCGCCGATCTGTGGGCGCAGAAGACACTCACGGAGCATTGCGCCGATCCGCGGCCCGCGCTGTACAGCTTTGAGCAGCTTGAGCGTGCGGAGACCGGCGACGATCTGTGGAATGCGGCGCAGCGTGAGATGCTCGAGACCGGCTGGATGCACAACTACCTGCGCATGTACTGGGCGAAAAAGATCCTCGAGTGGACGCCAAATCCGGCGGTTGCATTCGAGTGGGCTGTAACGCTCAACGATCGCTATGAGCTGGACGGGCGCGACCCGAATGGCTACGCGGGTATCGCTTGGGCCATTGTGGGTAAGCATGACCGCCCCTGGTTCGACCGGCCCGTCTTCGGGTTGATACGGCCTATGAGCGGAGCGTCCCTGGCAAAGAAGTTCGACGCGCAGCGCTATATTCGCCAGAATGCGGGCTAGCTGCGAGCCAGTCTGCGCAGACGGACATTTACGTACGCGGGCCCGCATCACAGCGCACGTCCCTCGAATGTCCTAAAATGGAACACATTTTCAGACCCGGAATCTGCGTGCTTTACGTTTCGTAATTTATTGGGATTCGCTCATGTCCCCCTCGGATGATCGAGAGAGGGGAGGCGGACCCGGTCCGGACGCGAGTGAATATTTTTAATATTGGAAGCTGGTTTTCTGTTGAGCGGAGTTCTGGGTGTGCCGGTTTTGCAGGCGGGGCCCGGGCTCTGCGCTTGATTCTGGTTGCCGTCTCTCTGATTCAGGCGGGTGCGGTATGCAGCGGCGGGCTTGAGCCTTCCGCTGACGCAACGGTGCCTCCGCGCGTGGCGCAGGCGGCGCGTTTTCTGCACCAGCGCGGCATCCGGTCCACTGCTCGTTCGCACTCCGCGCAGAGTGCCCCACGAAGCATGGCGAAGGTGTTACCGCAAGCGGCAGTCAGCACGCCGGTGTGGCAGTCGCTCGGGCCCGGGGCGGTGCAAACCGCAGACTTCGGACTGGTCTCTGGCCGCATTAACGCGCTGGCCTTCGATCCCTCGGATGCCACCGGGAACACGGTCTTTGCCGGGACAACGGGGGGCGGCCTGTGGCGCTCGCAAAACGCCGCGTCGTCGAGCGGAGGAGATGTTGTCTTCAATCCGCTGACGGACAACGTGGGTGCGCTGGCGGGCATGCAGGACTCCTCCATCAGCATTGGAGCCGTGTCTGTGCAGCCGGGTGCTACTGGTGTGATTCTCGCGGGCACCGGCGACATCAACGACGCGCTCGACTCGTATTACGGTGCGGGTCTGCTGCGATCCATCGACAACGGCTCGTCGTGGAACCTGGTTGCGGGCAGTGCGGATGGCCTGTGGCGGTTCATCGGCGAAGGATTTGCCGGGTTCTCCTGGAGCACGACTAACCCGCAGTTCGTTGTGGCGGGCGTTGGGCAGGCTTACAACGGCACGCTGGTCAGCGCGCCTCTACCGGGCGCCAGCTACCAGGGGCTCTACTACTCTTCGGACGCGGGCGCTACGTGGTCGTTGGCGACCA
>DATMUN010000007.1:0-2935 GCA_035563895.1 Occallatibacter sp.
TGATCATGGCTACGGCAGCGCGAATCTCACCCGGCGCATTGGAAGTTAGTGCATACGTTACCTGCGACATAGGCCAGATCATGTCGCGGCCCACGTGCGGCCCGCCGATTCCCTCACCTGCAGTTCCGCGGAAGAACCACGGATTCCGCGTGCTCCACGCGAAGGCGCGCGTTCGTGCGTAGATTGCCGCATCCGGCGAGCAGCCGAGATACGGCAGCGCTAACAGGCTGGGTACATTCGCGTCGTCCATCAGCACCCGGCCGCCGAAACCGTCCACCTCAAACGCCCAGATGCTTCCCTCCGGCGTTTGCGCCAAGGCATGCTTCTTCAGCGCGGCTTCAACTTCGCTGGCGAGTGCTGATGCGTCGTTCGCAAGATCTTCGTCGTGCAGAATAACCTGCGCCATCTCCGCGAGCCAGCGCAGCGCGCTTACGGCGAACAAGTTCGAAGGGACGAGAAACGGGAAGATGCACGCATCGTCTGACGGACGAAATCCTGAACAAATCAGTCCGACTGGATTCACTGGATTTCCGTACCCTTCTTCGTTCAGCGTTTCGGTTGGCGTGGGAGCCTGACGCTGGAAGTGATAGCTGCCGAGCGAACTCTTGCGCTGCTGCTCGCGCATGGTGCGAATCACGACGCGCATTGCCTCGTGCCAGCGCGCGTCAAAGGGTTCTGTGCCACCGGTGGCCTTCCAGTACCCGTGCGCAAGACGTATCGGATAGCACAGCGAGTCGAGTTCGTACTTGCGTTCGCCCACGCCTTGCTTCAACTCCGTCTTGTCCGTGCGGCTCCATTCGAGCGGCGGTACGCTCAGGTCAGCCATGAAGGCGTTGGCATACGGATCGATCAGGATGCACCGCGCCTGGCGACGAATCACGCCTTCTAGCAGCGCACGAAGCGCCGGGTCCTTCGACGCGAGCGGCAGGTACGGCCACACCTGCGCTGACGAATCGCGCAGCCACATCGCTGCGATGTCTCCGGTGATCACCGCTGTATCCGGCTTGCCCTCGAAGGTGCCGGGCTCCACTGTCGTGTCAAGCGTGTTCGGAAAGCAGTTCACAAACAACTCGGCAAGCTCCGAATCGGCAATGCGCGCGCGTGTTTCCACAAGGTACTGCTCGACTGCCTCCGAGCGGAAGCGGCGATCCGCAGGCGCGGGACGATGCCCCGAAGCAACGGGCGATGAAGGTGCTGTAAGACCGGGCTGTGCAAGCGCGGCGACGGCAACCGTTGCACCTGCCTGCTTCAAGAGTTCTCTGCGAGAAATGATCGACACGGGCACATCTCCCTGACGAGGAATATAGTGAATTGGTCCCGGAGGCGCCTGAATTTGAACACCAATTTCAGGGCCGCTTTTGACTGGACCAGTTGTCGTGGAAACGATACCATACGCGGTGAGGTGGAAACGATGCCACATATGACACGACGGGCTTTTCTCGAATCCGCGGGCGCACTTTATGCCGCTTCGCACTGCACTCTTCCTGCCTTCGCTGTGCCCACGGGTGCAGCTGCCGAAGATCCCCTCCGCTGGGTCGATCCGCGCATCGGCACGGGCGGACACGGCCATTGCTTTCCGGGTGTCAGCCTGCCCTTCGCAGCGGTTCAGTTGAGCCCTGACACCTACAACACAGACTGGGACTGGTGCTCGGGCTACCACATCTCCGACACCTCCATCATGGGCTTCAGCCACACACATTTGAGCGGTACAGGCTGCGGCGATCTGCTCGACTTCCTGGTGATGCCGGGCCGCGGTCCGGTGAAGCTCGTACCAGGGCCCCGCTCCAATCCCGGCAAGGGGTATCGCTCGCGATTCTCGCACGCAGATGAAGTGACGGAGCCGGGCTACTACGCTGTCCTGCTGCAAGACCCGAAGGTGCGTGCCGAGCTCACATCGACGGAACGCACCGGCCTGCATCGCTACACATTTACTGAGAGTGGCGATGTGTGGATCATCGTCGACCTGGCACATTCCTATTTGATCGATGGCCACTCCTCGGTGTATTCGGCAGAGCTGCGCCAGAGCGGGCTGAGCTCACTACGCGGCGGACATGTAACACGCGCGTGGGGCGAGGGGCGTCACTCGTACTTCGCGCTGGAGACTTCGAAGCAGCCCACGAAGATCGACTTCTACTCTGACGACAAGCCTGTAACGTCGACAGGATTGCTTGAAGGCGACACACTCAAGGCTGTTCTGCATTTCACAGTCCATGCCGACGAGCAGATCCTGGTGCGGGTGGGTATCTCCGGCGTCAGCGCGGAGAGTGCAGCGAAGAACCTGGCCGCAGAGCAGAATCACTGGGAGTTCGAAAAGACGCGGAAGGCGGCACAGGAGGCGTGGCGCGCACAGTTGAGCCGCGTGCACGCAGAGTTTGCCAAGCCCGAGCAGAAGCGCATCTTCTACACCGCGCTCTATCACATGTCGCTCGGTCCGCAGCTCTTCGACGACGCGGACGGACGCTATCGCGGCATGGACGGGCAGATTCATCAGCTTCCGGCAGGGCGCCACAACTACACCACCTTCTCGCTGTGGGATACATTCCGCGCAGCGCATCCCGCCTACACGCTTCTGCAGCGCGACCGCGTGCCCGACTTCATGAACACGCTGATCCGCATGGGCGAAGAAAGCCCTGCGGGCATGCCTGTTTGGCCGCTGCAAGGCACAGAGACGCTCTGCATGACGGGTTATCACTCGGCCAGCGTTCTAGCCGAGGCAATCGTGAAGGGCTTTGAGGGCATCGACGCAGAGAAGGCCTACCAGCTGATGCGCTTCCGCGCGATGGCTGAGAACTACCGAGGGCTCGGCTACTATCGCAAGCTCGGCTACATCCCTGCAGATCGCGAGTCTGAATCCGTGTCGAAGGCGTTCGAGTATTGCTACAACGACTGGGCTCTCGCCAAGGTAGCGCAGAAGCTCGGCAAACGTGATGAGGCT
>DATMUN010000008.1:0-2151 GCA_035563895.1 Occallatibacter sp.
GACGGCGCACTGGGGACTGCCGGACCCGGCGGCGGTGCAGGGCACGGAGGAAGAGGTGGCGCGGGCGTTTCGAGAGGCCTTCATGGTGCTCGACCGGCGGATCAGCCTGCTGCTGGCGTTGCCGACTTCTGCACTGGAGCAGATGGCACTGAAGCAGAGAGTGGCGGAGATCGGGCGGTCTTGAGGTTGTGGATCGTGTTTATTTTCAATTAAATGACGGCTGAGAAGTCGACAGGTCACTTCTCCCGGAAAATAGTTGTTGCAACGAATATTATTGTGGTGCATCTATAGCTTTGAAAGGAGAAACACCCCCATGACTACAGCAACGACTACCCCCGCAGCCACCACCACCTGGAATATCGAGCCGGCTCACTCTGCCGCCGAGTTCAAGGTGAAGCACATGATGATTTCGAACGTGAAGGGCAAGTTTACGGGCCTGAGCGGCAAGCTCGAGCTCAACCCGGCGGATCTTACGCTTTCATCGATCGAGGCTACGATTCCGGTGGATACGATTTCGACCGGCGACGCGCAGCGCGACGGACACCTGAAGAGCGCGGACTTCTTTGACGCGGAGAAACTTCCTACGGCGGTGTTCAAGTCGACCGGCGTGAAGGTGAAGGGCGATGAAGAACTGGCTGTGATCGGCGAGCTGACGCTGCACGGCGTGACCAAGGCGGTGACCTTTGCCGTTGAGGGTCCGAGCGCTCCGGGCAAGGATCCGTGGGGCAATACGCGCATTGGCCTGTCGGCGACGACGAAGATCAATCGCAAGGACTTTGGGCTGACGTGGAATGCGGCCCTGGAGACTGGTGGCGTGCTGGTGGGCGAGGACGTAACGATTACGCTGGATGTGCAGTTCGTGCAGGCGTAAAAGACAGGGACTAGGGAACAGGCTGGTGCGTATTGGATTTCAGCGGAGAGCTGAAAGTCGATACCACCTGGTCTGAGGAGGTTAGGGTATGTCGCTTCGTGCGGTGCGCGAGACGTTTGAGACAAAGCCAACGATTGAAGGCGCGGGTGTGAAGCTACAGCGCGCGTTCGGGTTTGGCAAGACGAAGGAGTTCGATCCGTTTCTGCTGCTGGATGATTTTCGCAACGAGAATCCAGCGGACTATATTGCGGGCTTCCCCTGGCATCCGCATCGCGGAATCGAGACGATCACGTATGTGCTGGCTGGTGAGGTGGCGCATGGCGATTCGCTGGGCAACAAAGGCCGGATGACGGCAGGCGATGTGCAGTGGATGACGGCGGGCTCGGGCATTTTGCACCAGGAGATGCCGAAGGGTGACGCGAACGGGCGCATGCACGGCCTTCAGCTGTGGGCGAACCTGCCCGCATCGCTGAAGATGACCGATCCTCGGTACCAGGACATTCCGTCGGCTGCGATTCCTGAGGTGACGGAGGATGACGGGACGAAGGCGCGCATCATCTGCGGGACCTTCTGGGGCAAGACTGGCCCTGTGGAGGGCGTGGCTGCAGACCCGAACTACGTGGACATCTCGGTGCCGCCGAATACGAAGCGGCGGATTGCGGTGGATGTGACGCGGAATGCGTTCGCCTATGTATTTGCCGGGGCGGGGAGGTTCCGCGATGCGTCGCAGCCGCAGGCGGTGCTGACGGAGTCTGCTGTGAACCCGAATGCCGAGGCGAAGTACGACGCGAAGAATCACTCGCTGGTGCTGTTTGACCGCGGCGACGAGATCGTGGTGCAGGCGGGGCCGGAGGGCATTCGGTTCCTGCTGGTCTCTGGCAAGCCGCTGGAGGAGCCGGTGGCGTGGTATGGGCCGATCGTGATGAACACGCAGGCCGAGCTGCAGACGGCGATGAGCGAGCTGCAGACGGGGAAGTTCATCAAACATAAGTGAACAGTGAACAGTGAACGGTAGGCAGTCTCTGGTCGCAGTCTCTTGGTTGCTTGTGCAAGGTGCGCCGTTTGCTGGAAGGCACGCCCCTCGGCCTTGCACGAATACTGACCACTGTGCACTGATCACTGCCCACTGTAGGTCAGGGCGCTGGTGTTAGCTCGATGTAGTCGAGCGCGGCTGCGTCTGGACCATCGGGTGTGGCGGCTACGCGCAGCACGTCGCCGGGGTGGAGTTCTACTGCGGCGAAGGTGTGGCGCGTGGAGTTGTCGCCATGGGGGAGGCTTGT
>DATMUN010000009.1:0-2182 GCA_035563895.1 Occallatibacter sp.
ATCTGCCGGACAATTTTCGCCGCGCCGCGGGCTATGTCGACCGCATCCTCAAGGGCACCAAGCCTGGCGACCTGCCGATCCAGGAGCCGGTCAAGTTCGATTTCGTTGTCAACTTGAAGACCGCTCACGCACTCAGCCTGACGATCCCGCCATCAATCCTCGACCGCGCCGACGAGGTCATCGAATGAGTGCGCCAGGCAAGCTGGTGCGATCCCGCCGGTGGAAGACCGGTCCGAGTAAGGGGCAGCGCCCGCTCGGTAGCGAGTGTTGCGTGACCCCTGGCGACAGTGGTTGCGAAGCGTACACAGCGATTGCATGGGGTGTGGGATTGAGCCCCGAAAGATCAGACATCGCAGGGGCCGAGGGTTTTCATTCGCTCGAAGGCAACATGTGCGGCACCGCTATGCGAGGTGCTGACGCCCTGCCGGGGTCGAAGGCCACATCACGTGCAAAAGGATCGTATCGGAACCTGGGAGGTCTCGGGTCTGACCGGAACGGCGCCACCGTTGCCGGCCCGCATCGGGAAGGCGAGGAGCCATAGCCGATGATGCACGGAGCCGAGAAGTCGGACCCCGTCATAGTAGCTGGGAAGCCGGCGAACAAAGCGGAACAGCCCGCTGCGGAGCGATCTGCGGGGGAGCCAAACGCAGCGGAGCGGGTGGAGCCAAGGGCGGGGACCAAGGGGAATGCGGGCCAGCAAAGCAGGTGCCGGACGCAGCGCCGGGCAAGCCTGTCACAGGAGCTGGAACGCATACGGCAAGTCGCAAGGAAGAGAAGGAAGGAGAGGTTCACCGCGCTCTTCCACCACATAAGTATCGAGCTGCTCGCCGAGGCGTTCTTCGAACTCAAGAAGGATGCCGCCCCGGGGGTGGATCGGCTGACGTGGCAGGACTATGAGGCAGACTTCGAACGCAATGTCGAGGACTTGCATCATCGGGTCCACTGGGGAGCGTATCGGGCACTGCCATCCCGGCGGGTGTACATCCCCAAGCCGGATGGCCGGCAGCGCCCGCTCGCGGTCGCTGCCCTGGAGGACAAGATTGTCCAACGGGCGGTAGTCGCGCTGCTGAACGCGATCTACGAGGAAGACTTCCTCGGCATCTCGTACGGGTTCCGGCCGGGACGCGGCGCGCACGATGCGCTGGATGCGCTGTGCGTCGGGATCGGCAGCAAGAAGGTGAGCTTCATCTTGGACGCCGACATCCGGTCGTTCTTTGACGAGATCAGTCAGGAGTGGCTGATCCGCTTCCTGGAGCACCGGATCGGCGACCGGCGTATCATCCGCCTGATCCAGAAATGGCTGAAGGCGGGCATCCTCGAAGACGGGGACATCACGGTCAGTGACAGGGGGACCGGGCAGGGATCGGTGATCTCACCGCTGCTTGCCAATATCTACCTGCACTACACCCTCGACCTCTGGGCCGTGCGCTGGCGACGGCGCAGGGCCACGGGCGACATGATCATCGTGCGCTATGCCGACGACTTCATCGCCGGGTTCCAGCACGAGAGCGACGCCCGGCGCTTCCTGGATGAAATGCGCAAGCGGTTGCAGGAGTTTGCGCTGTCGCTGCACCCCGAGAAGACCCGGCTGATTGAGTTCGGACGCTTCGCGGCAGAGCGCCGCCAGCGGCGTGGGCTCGGCAAGCCGGAGACCTTCGACTTCTTGGGCTTCACCTTCATCTGCGGCAAGACCCGCGCGGGCAAATTCCAACTTCAACGGAAGACCCGACGGGACCGTATGCGGGCGAAGCTGCGGGAGATCAAGGAGGCGCTGCGACGGTGCATGCACCAGCCGATCCCCGAGCAGGGGAGGTGGCTGGGAAGGGTCGTCCGCGGCTACTTCAACTACCACGCAGTGCCGACCAACGCGCGCGCACTGGACGTGTTCCGGCACCATGTCACCGACCTTTGGCGGCGCACGCTGCGGCGTCGCAGCCACAAGGATCGGCTCACCTGGGCACGGATGACGAAGCTGGCGGACGCCTGGCTCCCAAAACCGATCATCCTCCACCCTTGGCCAAGCGATCGCTTTGCCGTCACGCACCCGAGGTGGGAGCCGTATGCGGGAAAGCCGCACGTACGGATCTGTGCGGGGGGCGCGCGATGAAATCCGCGTCCCTACCGCTACCCTCTTGCACGGCGGGGGCCATCCACACATGAAGAGAGGCGGGCCCACCTCTCA
>DATMUN010000010.1:0-3467 GCA_035563895.1 Occallatibacter sp.
ATCACCGAGCCAGAGATCAGCGTCCGCACCGGCGACACCCCCCAGAAGGAGCGCGCCCGCTTCCGCCGCCACCCGGCAGACATCCTCATCACCACCCCCGAGTCGCTCTACCTCATGCTCACCTCGCAGGCATCCGAGGCCCTGCGCACCGTCGAGACCGTCATCATCGACGAGATCCACGCCCTAGTCCCCACCAAGCGCGGAGCCCACCTCGCCCTGTCTCTTGAGCGCCTCGAAGCCCTGGTCAAGCGCCCCCTGCAGCGCATCGGCCTCTCCGCCACCCAGCGCCCCTTGGAGGAAGTAGCACGCTTCCTGGGCGGTGTGGATATTGCTGTGGATAACGAGGTACGTAATAAATACGTCAGCGAGCAATCAAATCAACAAATCAGTCAGTTACCTGCAATACTTCAAGTTGATTCTGAGGTCCACATCGAGGGTCAACCCGAGCCTGCAACCACCCCGGAAAACGATCCCGAGTGGTCCGGCGATCTGCCCGAGCCAGAGGCTCTCCGCTATCGTCCAGTAATAATTGTTAATGCAAGCGCAAATAAGCAGTTAAGCCTTAGAATTGAAGTTCCAGTTGAAGACATGGCACGCCTTCAGGCCATGGACGAAATCCCCTCCGGAAACGCCTCGCAGACGCCCCGCCGCGTCTCTATCTGGAACGCCATCCACCCCCGCCTCCTCGAGCTCATTCGCGAGCGCAACTCCACCATCCTCTTCGTCAACAGCCGGTCTGTGGCCGAGCGCCTCGCCGGTGCCCTCAACGAGCTTGCTGGGGAGGAGATAGCCCGTGCCCACCACGGCTCCCTCGCCGCCGCCCAGCGCTCGGTCATCGAAGAGCAGCTCAAGGCAGGCAAAATCCGTGCATTATGTGCTACTTCCACCCTCGAACTTGGAATCGACATGGGGGCCGTCGACCTCGTAATCCAGATCGAAGCTCCTCCCTCCGTCGCCAGTGGCATGCAGCGCATCGGCCGCGCAGGTCACTCCGTAGACGCCGTCAGTAACGGTATCCTTTTCCCGAAGTTTCGCGCAGATCTTGTTGCATGTGCAGCGGTTACACGCGCCATGCACGAGGGCCACATCGAGTCCACCCGCTATCCGCGTAATCCCCTTGATGTTTTAGCCCAGCAGCTCGTCGCCATAGCCGCCCAGCCCCCCAGCGCCCCTCGGCTCAGCACCAGGCCACGCCTTCTCCGCGGCGCCCCCGATCCCCGCCTCTTCGAGGACCTCGACTCACCCTCCAGCGACGCCCCGGGCGATGCTCCAATCGGCGGCCCCATGCCCGAGATCCCAGTCGACGACCTCTACAATCTCGTCCGCCGCGCCGCCCCCTTCGGCTCGCTCACCCGCTCCGCCTTCGAGGGCGTCCTCGACCTGCTCAGCGGCCGCTACCCCTCCGACGAGTTCGCCGAGCTCCGCCCTCGCCTCAACTGGGACCGCATCCGCAACGTCGTCACCGCCCGTCTCGGTGCCGGCCGCCTCGCCATCCTCAACGCCGGAACCATCCCCGACCGTGGCCTCTACGGCGTCTTCCTCGCCCATACCGACGGCCGCCCCGTCCGCGTCGGCGAGCTCGACGAGGAGATGGTCTTCGAGTCCCACCCCGGCGAGACCTTCATCCTCGGCGCCTCCACCTGGCGCATCGACGACATCACCCACGACCGCGTCCTGGTCACCCCCGCCCCCGGCGAACCGGGCAAGATGCCGTTCTGGAAGGGCGACGGTCCCGGCCGCCCGCTCGAGTTCGGCCGCCGTATCGGCGCTCTCGTCCGCGAGCTCCGCGCCCTGCCCAAACCCGCCGCCCTCACCCGCCTCATCGCCGAGCACGACCTCGACCCCGGTGCCGCCGAAAACCTCATGCAGTTCCTCGCCGACCAGGAGGACGCCGCCGGAGCCGTCCCCGACGACCGCACCATTGTCGTCGAGCGCGTCAAAGACGAGCTGGGCGACTGGCGTGTCTGCGTCCTCACCCCCTTCGGCAGCCGCATCCACATCCCCTGGGCCATGGCCATTGCCGCCCGCATCCGTGCCGCCGGAGGCCCCGAAGTCGAAACCCTCTGGGGCGACGACGGATTCGTCCTCCGCTTCCCCGAAACAGACGAGCCGCCCGACCCCGACTGGATCCTCGTCGAGTCGCGCGAGTGCATGCAGCTCGTCCTCCGCCAGCTCGGTACCACCGCCCTGTTCGCTGGCCGCTTCCGCGAGGCCGCGGGCCGCGCCCTGCTCCTGCCGCGCCGCCGCCCAGACCAGCGCTCGCCCCTCTGGCAGCTCCGCAAGCGGTCTTACGACCTGCTCACCGTCGCCGCTCGCTACCCCCAGTTTCCGCTGCTGCTCGAGGCCTACCGCGAGTGCCTCCGCGACTACTTCGACATGCCCGCCCTCGTCGAAACCCTGCGCGCCATCGAGCAGCGCCAACTCCGCGTACAGGTCGTCGAAACCCGCAAGCCCTCGCCCTTCGCCGCCTCGCTCCTGTTCAGTTACGTGGCCAACTACGTCTATGACGGCGACGCCCCGCTCGCCGAGCGCCGCGCCCAAGCCCTCACCATCGACCAGGACCAGCTTCGCGAGCTCATGGGTGAGGCCGACCTTCGCGAGCTGCTCGACGCCGACGCCATCGCTCAGGTCGAGGAGTCCGCGCAGTGCCTCACCGAGCCGCAGCGCGCCCGCTCCGCCGACGGCATCCACGACCTCTGCCTCCGCCTCGGCGACCTCTCGCTGGACGAAATCGCCCGCCGCCTCGCAGATCAAGCGCTCCTCGAAGCCGTGCCTCGCCTCGTCCGCGCCCGTCGGCTCGTAGAGATCCGCATCGCAGGCGACCGCCGCTTCATCGCCGCAGAAGACGCTGCCCGCTATCGTGATGGCCTCGGCATCCCTCTGCCCCTCGGCCTGCCCACCGCTCTGCTTGAGCCCGTCGCTCACCCGATCCTTGAACTGGTCCGCCGCTACGCCCGCACCCACGGCCCATTCACCATCCGCGAGCCAGTCCAGCGCTTCGGCCTCGACATCGCCGCAGTCGAAGCCGCCCTCCGCACCCTCGCGCAAGACGGCCGCGTCCTTGAAGGAGGCTTTCTTCCCGGCGGCCTCCACCGCGAGTGGTGCGACGTCGAAATTCTCCGTCAGATCCGCCGCAAGTCGCTCGCCCGCCTCCGCCGCGAGGTCGAGCCCGTCGAGCAGCGCACCCTCGCCCGTTTTGAGACGCACTGGCAGGGCCTCGTACGCCCGCGCCGCTCCGGCCCGCGCCATCTTGACGCCCTGCTCGACGCCATCGAAAGCCTGCAAGGCGCACCGGTCCCGGCCTCGCTGCTTGAGTCCGCCATCCTCCCCGCCCGCGTCGCCGGTTACGATCCCGCAGGCCTCGACACGCTGATCGCAGCCGGTGAAGTCGCCTGGGCTGGTGTCGAGCCGCTCGGCGAGCGCGACGGCCGCATCGCTCTCTTCCTCGCCGACAAGCTCTCCCTCCT
>DATMUN010000011.1:0-2248 GCA_035563895.1 Occallatibacter sp.
GCGAACCGGTTCCGGTAACCTCTCTGGGAGCGCACGGTCCCGACGCCAAGCGTCGAGTTCACCGTTCCGCCGCGCGGCTTCCAGCGCAGCCAGGGCCAGCACCCCTTGTGGCGACCAACTCATCCCCTGGTGTTTGCAGCGTGCCGACACCGCCCAGTCGTTGTATTTCTCCACCCGTGTGCTCGCAATCCATAACCCCGCCCGTTGCCGTTGCTGGTAGTTGGGGATGTACGCTCGCCGCTTCTCTAGGTACGCGATGAGTTCCTCGACCGCAGCAGGGTTCCTCACCCACTCCAATGCCCCCTTCAGAAGTTCGATCGCCGCGTTCACCTTCCCTTCCCACAACTGCCCCAGCAGCTCTTTCTCGAACGCGCGGCGGAGATCCTTGGCGCCCCCCGCCGAACTCATCGATTCATAACATCGTTTCCGAAGGTGCCACCAGCACAAGATCATCGCTTGGAGAGAAATCCCCAGGCTCTCAAACCAGGCTCGAATCCATGCGGCACCGTCGCCCAGGACCAGCAACCGGCGCTCGCCGCTGAGAACCCCCAACTGGAGTAACAGCGCCGACACTTGCAACCACAGGCCCTCCGCCGTGGCTTCCGCGAACGCGTATCGCAACCCGGCCACCAGCACCACCGCCGTGAACGTCCATACCTCCTTGCGACCCGTCGACGGTTGGGCCTTGGTTTTGACCTCATCGGGCTCGACGATCACGAACCCCTCATCCACCGCGCGGGGTTGGTCCTTGGCCACCGGGAACGCCGGCTCACATCCGGGAAAGCCCGTTGCTATCCACTCGGCCTGGACCTGTTCCCACTCGAGCTGGGCTTCTTCCGAGTCGTCCAGCGGCAGGTCGTCATCGACTAACCCTGTCAGGGCGTCGGGGTCGGCAGCAGCGGGGCCGAGCAAGGCCAACTGGGCCTCGGACGCTCCGTCCAGGACCGCGCGGCCTCGCTCACGTTGCGCGCGGACCAGTTGCTCGCCCTCCTGATGCACGATGTCGATGATCGTGCTGAGCCCCAGCAGGTCCTCATCCCCGGCGTTGCGGCAGACCTCGGCACGGCTCTCGCCCGCGGATCGATCGCTGAACTGATCACAGACCGCATCCCGGAGGTTCCGGGTGATGTGCAGTTGGTGGGATGTCTCCCAGGCCCTGGCCGAGGGGACCTCGATGGTGCCGTCGTGCTTGTGGCTGATCCGCGACCGCTGGACGGTGACCTCGCCGAAGGTCGTCTTGAAGGTGAACGGCCGCGTCCCCCGGCGCTGGATACCAGCGCCGGCTTTGCCGCGGCGGTTCTGCAGGACCAGCTCCTGGTCGGCCTTCTCGATGAGGGCTCGGAAGAGCCGGCGCTGGATCTGAAGGCCGGCCTGATGGACGAACGCCTCGATCTGGTCGGGGAGGTGCTCGTCCTGGGACGGCACGGGCAGGGACATCCCCAGCGACAGCTGCAGCGAGAAGGCCTGATCGTCCCTGTGGACGGGGCCGAGGTTGATGGTAGTCTGAAGGCCGTCGGTGGCACGCATGGTGTATCTCCATACCGGTCCTATGGGGGTCCATCGTGCGTGCTTTTTTATCGCTCGGGCAGGGAGAGCCGCTACCCCGGAGCGGAATCGCTCGGGAAATCAACCTCCTATCTTGTGCATCCTGCCTCTCGTCGCGCACCAACTCGCGAGCGCTAGGAGCCTGTCCGAATATTTGCTCGTGCTCTCGCATGGCCGCTGGATTTCGCTGGGCTTTGGCCTTTTCGGCCTCGGCCCAACCCTGTGCGCGCACTATCCCCCTCAATCTACCCCGACGCTGCAGGAGCGGCGCCAGATCTTCAAAAGATTGTGGGTCAAGCATATCAGTTGCCACTCGGCCGACACTTTCTCCAGGCCTCGCAACAGAAACTTGCGGATTCCCCGCGCCGACTTGATCATGCCGAATACCGGCTCGACGATGTGCTTGCGCGCCGCGTAGAGAGCTTTACCAGTCGCCGTACGCAGTTTGCTCTGCATCTTTTCCTTCGCACTCGCTTCGGCCGAGGGTGCTGCCGCTTCGGCCGAGGGCGCTGCCGCCTCGGGCGGAACCGGTGCTTCGTGGTGCTTCTGTCGACCTGTGGCAATGTGCGGGTCGATGCCCATTTTCTCCAACTCCTCGACCGCTTCTTTGCTGAAGTAGCCGGTGTCGGCCGTGTTCGGAATCGGCGTGGGCGTCCCGTCCGCCGCTTTCGGTTGCTCAATCCCTGCCGCGTTCAGGTTGTCC
>DATMUN010000012.1:0-9479 GCA_035563895.1 Occallatibacter sp.
CACGCCCCGCGTGCCTTGCCCGGAATGTCCTTCCTGCCTTTTTAGAAGCGGCCCATCTTCACGCGCACTACTTCCGGCAGGGCATGGAATGAGAGCCCTCTGTCCGTCTCGTCCCCGTTCCAGAGACGAAGCGGCTTCCACGCGCCGTTCTCGTAGGAGCCCTGCTCTGCGCTCACGATCTCACTGTGCATCCACGGCTGTTTGCCTGCGAGATGAAACACAACGCTCGCATCCACACCAGTCACGATGAATTCGTCCGGTCCGATCTGTGCAATGATCGCCGAGCCGTGTGCATCGCGCGTTCCTGGCGCGCGCCTGCCGTCCGGTTGCGGATACCCGAAGGCGACCGTTGCCTGCCATCCGCCGAAGTCGACTTCCTGCGTTGCCTGGCCGGACTCTTCTACGGCCGTCTTGAGCACGCCGTCAAACTCCCATTGCGCAATCTCGCGGCTCATACCGCTGAGACGCGCAAAGTTCGCTCCGTGCGCAGTCCACTTCTCGTCGCCGAGAATGTTCCATCCGCTCTGGTCTATTCCAAACGGAGAGAAGCCGATCGCACCCGAACCAAGCGCATAGTAGATATACTTCGCAAACTCGTCCGAGCGCCCTGTCTCTGGAATCCAGAGCGGGTTGTCCGCACGGTGATAAGTCTGTATAAGGCTGCGATAGAACTGAGAATCGCTGCTGTAAATATCCGGCCCGATCATGTCGATGGATTTCGCCAGTCCACGCCAGAGGCCCACCAGCTTCTGCACCGCTCCACCGCTAGGGTAGCCAATGCCCGGCTCATCAAGCTGCCGCTGCGACAGTTGCGCGGACGGATAGTCCACCCACACATTGACGTAGTACGGAATCGCAAACTCCGCCTTGCCGGCAGCGGCAATCTCATTGATGTACTTCGCCTGGTAGTAAGCCTGGAAGGTCTCGTCTGCTTCCGAGCCGAATACCTGGCTCCACGTGCCGGGCTGCTTGTGTTCGAGAGCCAGAAGATCTGCAGGAACTGCACCGGCGAACAGTCGATTGCTCTCCGGCGAGTTGTCGCGCACACTGCCAATATTGCCTGACTCATTCTCGACCTGGATCATCAGGATCGTGTGTTGCTCACCGTCGATCTGGCTCAGGTGATGAGTAAGCGCCACAAAGGCTGCCTTGTCGGCCGCGAGCGTCGCATGGCCCAGCGGGGACATCACGTCAATCGGTTCACCGTCGGGGCGAATCACTCGCGGGAATCGCTTTGTGTCAGCCTTCACCCAGGCAGGCACATAGTGATTGTTGCCGTTCTTCCACGTGCCAAACCAAAGAATCACCAGATGCAGATTGTGCTGCCGCGCACCATCCACCAGAGCATCGACACTCGAGAAGTCGAACTTTCCTTCCTGCGGTTCGAACTGCTCCCAGTAAACCGGAGCCTCAACCGTGTTGGCGTGCAGCGCCTCCATCGACTTCCAAACCTGCGGAAGCTCCGAAGGCCACGAGCTGGAGTTGTGAATCTGCCCACCAAGTACCAGGTAGGGTTTGCCCTCCACCATCAAGGCAAAACGGCCATCCTTCTCCACGATCCGCGGAGCTTCAACAGCATTCGCCTCGTAGCATGAAAGAACCGCAAACAGGCCTGCCAGAAGCAGGCGCAGCGACACAGAGATGTTGCACAAGGGTTTCGGGCTCATAATTTTGAAAAATCACCTCGAAAGAAAATGTACTCGTATACATTTCGTTTCTGCAAGTCTGCCGCTAAAGTGCCCGCTATACAATACCCGGGATACCCGCTCAATCTGCCGCTCGCGGGGTCCCGGAGCAGGACTTGAAGTTCAATCTAGCCAACTTCTTAGGCATCGCTGTCCTGCCAGCGTATCTGGCCGTAACACTGCTTCTTGGGTGGTACACCCGGCGCTCGCATACCGGCGCAAACGACTTCCTGAATGCCAGCCGTTCCCTGCCGCTCTGGATTGTTTGCACTGCCTTCCTGTCCGTCAACTGCGGCGCGCTGGAGATTGTCGGCCTCAGCGCCGTAGCCGCCCAATACGGAGCCGTAGCCTTCCACTTCTACTGGATAGGCGCCATTCCAGCCATGATCTTTCTGGCGGGAGCCATGCTCCCGGTGTATCTGCGCTGCGGAGCACGCAGTCTGCCGGAGTACCTTGAGCGGCGTTTCGATGCCCGCATGCGCCTCTTTAATGCCTCACTCTCCCTGATTGCCGGTGTTGTACTTTCAGGCATTGGCCTCTACGCCATGGGGCAGGTGCTCAATGTAGTCTTCGGCTGGTCGTTCACCGGCGCTGCGCTCCTGGCTTCGCTGGTGGTGCTTGGATATGTTCGGATGGGCGGACTGCGAGCAGCCATCTATAACGAAGTGTTCCAACTCTTCGTAATCGTGTTCGGCCTTGTCTCACTGCTCCTGTTACCCACCACGCGATTCTGGAGTTCGCCGCGACTCGCAGATTCGCACTGGCACCTCTGGCGCGACTTGGCACTCGTCGCGCCACACGCGCCGATGGACCGCCTTGGTGTCGTCGCAGGACTGGGCTTCGTGCTCAGCTTTGGTTACTGGTGTACGGACTTCGTTCTCGCGCAGCGCGCGCTCGCCGTGCGCACGCAGGAGGAAGCGCGCATCATGCCCTTGATAGCCGGATTCGGCAAGCTTGGCTTCTCACTGCTCGTTGTCGCGCCATCGCTTGGCGCAGCCGCATATCTCGGTGCGCGCATGCCAGCTCGCTTTGATCAGACTCTACCGGCGCTGATGGCCGCTTCCTTCAATCCCGTTCAGATCGGCCTCGGCATGACAGCGCTGCTCGCCAGCCTGATGACCGCACTCGCGGCCAACATCTCTGCGTTTTCCGCTTTGTGGACGCAGGAGATCTACCGGCCATATATCCATCGCGAAGACTCTGAAGAACACTACATTCGTGTAGGCCGTAACGCCGCGGTCGTCGCGACGGTATTAAGCCTCCTTCTCTCCTACACGTCATTCCGTTTTCGCGACCTGATGGAATACGTGCAGATGATCTTCTCGTTCTTCAACGCCCCGCTTTTCGCGGTCTTCGTGCTCGGTATCTTCACCCGGCGCGCCACCGCGCGTGGAGCCATCGCAGGCCTTGCTGCGGGAGCATCGCTCGCCATTGTGCACCACAGCCTGATGGCGTTTGGCGTGCTCTACTACGGATCGATGATGATCGCAAACTTCTACGTCGCGATCTACGCGTTTGTCACCGCACTCATCGTAGGCTGGCTCGCAAGCCGCGCCACCGACGCTCGAAGTGACGCAGCGCTGGATAGCCTCGTCTGGGGCCGAGAGCAGGCGATCGCAGCAATGCCCTCGCCGCGCTGGTGGGCGCTGGCATTGCTGCTGCTGGCCACCTGCGCCAGCCTCAATTACCTGTGGTGGTAGTGTCCTTTATCGCGCCCGAACACGAGGAGCACGCCCCGTAGAGCGTCTCACCATAAACTCCACGTCGATAGAGACAGACATGCCACGGCGCGTAATATTGTCCCGCAGACGACCCAATACCTGAATGCAAGCCTGAGAAGCCTCACGTGCTGGGATGCGCACGGTGGTCAGTTGCGGAGACACCGCGCCCCCCATCTGTATCCCATCAAAGCCGACAACCGACATATCGCCGGGCACCGAAATTCCGCGTTCGTGCAGAGCCCGCAGCGCTCCGAATGCAGTTAGATCGTTGACTGTGAGCACCGCCGTTGGCCTGCGTGCAGCGTCCAGCAGCGACACCATTGCTGCTTCGCCCCCATCCACCCGGTAGTCGCCTTCTCGAATCAACTCCGGATAGTAAGTGAGTCCGAAATGTTCAAGCGCCTTCTGAAATGCCGCAAGACGAATCTCCGACGTGCGAATACCTTTTGTGCCGCCCAGAAATCCCATGCGCCTGTGCCCAAGTCCATAGAGATACTCAACCGCCTGCAGGTATCCGCCTTCAAAATTGAAGGACACGTCGCCGGTGCCCGGCTGCACCCGCCGGCGGTCCAGAGTTACGATCGGGATCCTGCGCTCAAACAGCGGCTCCACCGCACGCGTCTCATACTCGGACCCCATCAACACCACGCCATCCACCTGGCGCATCAGCATGCGACGTACTGAAGTCAGCAGTTTGGCCTCGTTCGACTGCGTGGTTGCCAGCAAAAGTTCGTGCTCGTTCTCAACCAGCACCTGCTCAAACGCCAGCAGAAACTCAGGAAAGAAAGGATTCACCAGATCCGGCACAATCAGCCCAAACGTGTTGCTGCGTCCATACTTCAGCGTGGTCGCAATTGGATTAGGGATGTAGTTCAGTTCTTTCAGAATGCGCCGCACGCGCTCGGCCGTCTCCGGCTTCACAGCAGACGAGCCATTGATCACACGGGAGATGGTCGCGCTGGATACTCCGGCGCGCTCGGCTACGGCTCGCATGTTGAGCGCAGTCTTCTCTACCCTGTGTTTCATGAGGCCACGCGAAGATTCTACAGCACCATCGAGCTTATTGATGAGTTAGTCCGAAATTACGATAAAGGGCTCGACGCTTCCGGCACTATCTGCCTTGAAATGGAACACCCGCCTGCCGGGATATCTCTCCAATAGAACGTTTACTCTACCGGACGCCAGGGCGGGCTCCCTGCTGTTTCGCACGCTCCATCCGCAATTTTCTCGAACCCGTTACGCCTATCCATACCCGCTGACTCAGTAGGTCGCCCGCCCGCCGCTCAAGTCGAACGCGGCACCTGTCGTGAACGAGTTCTCTTCTGAAACCAGCCATGCCACCATCGCCGCAATCTCTTCAACCTCCACGAAGCGCTTCCGTGGAATGCGCGAAAGCATGAAGTCGATGTGCTGCTGTGTCATTTGCTCAAAAAGGCGCGTCTTCGCCACAGCTGGAGTAATGCAATTCACGGCAATATTCTTCTCGGCCGTTTCCTTGCCAAGCGACTTGGTGAGCGCGATAACGCCAGCTTTCGAAGCGCTGTAAGCGGACGCGTTCGGATTGCCTTCCTTACCTGCAATCGACGCCACGTTCACAATGCGCCCGTACCCTTGCTCGAGCATATGTGGAACCACCGCACGGCAGCAGTTGTAGACGCCAAGAAGGTTGATCTCAATGACCTGCTTCCAGGCATCCACGGGATACTCCCACGTGGTTAGGTTCGGCCCCGCAATGCCTGCGTTAGCAACCAGAATGTCGATCTTGCCAAAGGCTGCAATGGATGCACTCACTCCGCTTTCTATGCTGGCCAGATCGGTAACATCCACAACACTCGCCAGTGCGCGTACTCCCACGCCAAGCTGCTCCACAGTCGTCGCAAGCAGCGGTTCATCGCGATCCCAAAGCGCCACAGTTGCGCCTGACGCAAGCAGCCGCCTCGTGATTGCGAGACCGATGCCCTGTGCTGCTCCGGTAACAATCGCATGTCTGCCGGTAAGATCAATCTGATTCATAAAACTCCTGTTCGAGCCGTGCTAATCGCCCCATGTTGTATGCGAGAACGAAGTATACTCGGCGCAATCATCATATGTATACTCTATGCCGTGAAAGATGCACCATTAAGATTGCGTCCGACGGAGCAGCGCATGAGCCTGCACAGCGCCGTCGCTCTTCGCCTTGGCGGGCTCATCGCGCAGGGCAAACTTGCCCCTGGTTTGATCCTCCCGAATGAAGCTACTCTAGGCGCTGAATTCGGCGTCAGCCGAACCGCTCTGCGCGAAGCGATTAAGGTGCTCGCCTCAAAAGGGCTCGTCGATGTTCGGCGAAAGACCGGCACGCGAATCACAGAGCACGCGCGCTGGAACATGCTCGACCCAGAAGTCCTTAACTGGATGTTCTCGCGCGGCGGCATTCCGGCAGGTCTGGCCGATCTAATGGAAGTGAGAATGCTTGTAGAGCCAGCGGCCGCACGCATGGCCGCCATGCGCGCAAGTGCCGAAGACATCAATGAGATTCGCAACTCTCTGACGCAAATGGAGTCCGCGACTGGGAGCCTCCGCTCCTCAGTTGACGCCGACCTCCGTTTTCACATGGCCGTGCTGCAGGCAACGCATAACATGTTCATGCGGCCATTTGGAGCGCTTATCCAGGCAGCACTGCGCGGAAGCTTCCGCTTGACAAGCAGCAACACCGATCTCTACCGTCGTACCCTTCCGCTGCATCGCAAGGTGCTGCATGCCATTGAAACAGGAGGCACTCATAGAGCGCAGACCGCCATGCAGGCTGTGCTGTCTCAGACCCTGCATGACATCGAGGTGCAATCCGAGGCGCTAAGTGCCAAGCGCGATGCAACAAAGACCAGACGCACACCAAAGAGGAACAACTAAATGCCCGATGAGAAGAAGACCTACCGCTCTGCCGAATGGTTCGGGGGACACGACAAAGACAGCTTCATCCACCGCGGGTGGATGCGGAATCAAGGCTTCCCGTCGCATGTCTTCGATGGGCGTCCGGTGATCGGCATCTGCAACACCTGGTCAGAGCTCACGCCGTGCAATGCACATCTGCGCGGCATCGCCGAACACGTTAAGCGCGGCGTGTGGGAGATGGGAGGTTTCCCTGTCGAGTTTCCCGTCACGTCCACCGGCGAAACCACCATGAAGCCCACCGCCATGCTGTTTCGCAATCTTGTAAGCATGGATGTCGAAGAGAGCATTCGCGCAAACCCAATCGACGGCGTGGTGCTGCTCTGCGGCTGCGATAAGACCACCGTCTCGTTGGTGATGGGCGCTGCGAGCTGCGATCTGCCCACCATCGTGATCTCAGGCGGCCCCATGCTGAATGGAAAGTATCGCGGCAGCGATATCGGATCCGGTACGCACGTATGGCGCTTTAGCGAAGAGCTAAAGGCCGGGACCATGACGCAAGCCGAGTTCAGCGATGCAGAGGCCTGCATGTCGCGCTCTGCGGGTTCGTGCATGACGATGGGGACAGCATCAACGCTAGCCTCCATGGTCGAAGCTCTCGGAATAGCTCTGCCGCAGAACGCCGCGATCCCCGCCGTCGATGCACGACGCGGCGTACTAGCTCACATGACCGGGCGGCGCATCGTCGAGATGGTGCGCGAAGATCTGCGGCTCTCGAAGATTCTCACGCGCGAGGCATTCGAGAACGCAATCCGTGTGAACGGCGCGATTGGCGGCTCGACCAATGCGGTTATTCACTTACTCGCTATCGCCGGTCGAATCGAAGTCCCACTTACTCTTGACGACTGGGATCGCCTGGGACACAGCGTTCCGACGCTCGTTGACCTCATGCCCTCAGGGCGCTTCCTGATGGAGGACTTCTACTACGCGGGCGGCCTGCCGGCGGTGATACGAGCACTAGACGAAAGAGGCCTGATCCACTCAAACGCACTTACAGTTACAGGCTCGTCGATTGCCGAGAATGTAAGGGATGCGCCTGTGTGGAATCCAGAAGTAATTCGATCATTCGAGAAACCGCTGGTCGAGCATGGTGGAATTGCCGTGCTCCGCGGCAACCTCGCTCCGGATGGCGCTGTCCTGAAGCCCTCGGCTGCGTCGCCATCGCTGCTCAAGCACGGCGGACGGGCCGTCGTGTTCAAAGACATCGAGGACTACAAGCAACGAATTAATGATCCCGACCTTGACGTAGATGAGACGTCCATTCTCGTGCTGCAGAACTGCGGTCCGAAAGGATATCCAGGCATGCCGGAAGTTGGAAACATGGGCTTGCCAACGAAACTGCTCGAGCGTGGCGTGCGCGACATGGTCCGCATCTCCGACGCGCGCATGAGCGGCACAGCCTACGGCACAGTGATTCTCCACGTATGCCCTGAGGCCGCCGCAGGCGGAGCACTCGCTCTTGTTGAGGAAGGCGACATCATCGAACTCGATGTAGAAGCGCGCACGCTGCATCTGGATGTCTCAGACGACGAATTGAATCAGCGCCGCAGCAAATGGGTGGCGCCAAAGCCTCTGGCAACCAGCGGCTATCAGTCTCTATATATCGAGCACGTGATGCAGGCATGCCACGGTGCTGATCTCGATTTTCTGGTTGGCTGTCGTGGGTCAAAGGTAATTCGGGAATCTCATTGAGTTGAGTGCAAGAGGGTGTCCATGGAAACCGGCAACGCTTTCGCAACATATCCCAGCCTCTGCAATCGCGTGGTGATCGTCACAGGCGGCGCGAACGGCATCGGCGAAGCCATCGTTGCAGAGTTCGTGCACCAGGACGCGCGTGTCTGCTTTATCGACGTTCAAGATGGAGCCGCTGCAGGGCTGATCTCACGTCTGCATGATGCACCCCATCCGCCCATGTATTTCCGTTGCGACCTGACGGATGTGAGCAGCCTGCGCGCTGCCGTCAACGCCATTGTTGAGAAGTTTGGAACAGTCGATGTACTGGTCAACAATGCCGGTAACGATAATCGGCACAAGGTCGAAGATGTAACACCAGAGTTCTGGGACCAAACAATCGCCGTCAATCTGAGGCATCAGTTCTTCGCCTCACAAGCCGTGCTTACGGCGATGAAGAAGGCCCAGCGCGGATCCATCATCAACATGAGCTCAATCGGCTGGGTTATCCCGTCAATCCACCAATCTGTCTACGTTACGGCAAAGGCGGGAATCGTAGGTATGACGCGCACACTCGCGCATGAAGTCGGCAAGGACAACATCCGCGTCAACGCTGTGATGCCTGGAGCGATTCTTACCGAGCGGCAGAAGCGCCTCTGGCTCACGGAGGAGTACACGGCCGAAGTTCTAGCCAACCAGGCACTGAAGCGAATGATCCTGCCCGAAGAAGTCGCACGCTTGATTGCCTTCCTCGCCGCAGATGACAGCTCGGCGATCACCAACCAGAGCTATGTGATCGATGCTGGATGGGTGTAAGGAGCGAAGGCCGGGCAACAACTCTATGATCGAATATTTTCTCGTATTGCACCGCCAATCTATGTACCTGAGCAAAAGCTAAATCTCGAACAGGCGGCCAACACCCCAGCATGAATCCAATGGAAAATACCCTCTAGCTCTGCGAAAATGTCCGTGAACGGTATTCGTCGCGGGGCTGTCATGAAGCTGAGATCATCGCGGAGTTCTGCGGTCTTTGTTTGCGCACTCGCTGCGTTTGCAACTAGCTCTCCCGCCCAGGACTCACCACTAACCAAGGCGGCCCTTCAAGCCAGATTCCCCTTCTCACAGGAACAGCGCCACGATGTGCCCACCGGCCTGATGCAGAAGGAGTCTGACTTGCGCTCTGCTCTGGCGGCACAGCCAGAAGAAGCATCTCTGCTCTACGCTCTCGCGCTGGTCTTGCGTCAGGAAGGCAAAGCGGACGAATCACTCGACACGTACACGCATGCCGCCCGTCTTCGCAAGCCTACGCCCCAGGAGCTGCGCTCCGTTGCCCTCGACTATGTGCTCTTGGATGACTACGACGACGCCATTCACTGGCTCGAGTCCGCCGCTGCGATGGACCCTCTGGATCCAGACATCCTCTATGCGCTCGGTCGCTGCTACTACACGAAGAATCGTTTCGTAGAGGCAGGCTCGG
>DATMUN010000013.1:0-2276 GCA_035563895.1 Occallatibacter sp.
TACCCTCTGCCAGACACGCCGCCGATGGCCGTCTTCCGTGGCCGTACCGACCTGCTCGAACGCCATCTCAGCCGCGATTCCGGCCTCCTCCGGCGCACCTTCACCCACGAAGAGTTCTACCCACCCGAGCTTGGCTGTCACGACGCTATCCTTGCCACTCACGGCACGCCGCTCGCTGGAGCGACACTGCTGCACCTCGCCGTGGACTACGACGAGTTCGAAGTGGCCACATGGCTGCTCGAATACGGCATGAACGTGGATCAGCCCGCAGCAATCGACACGCACGGCTTCGGCGGACATACAGCATTGTTTGCCACGGTCGTGTCTCAGCCGAACTTCTTGCTCAACCATCGCGGGCTCGCTCCGCAGGCACCGATGACCGAGCTCCTTCTCAACCACGGCGCTGACCCAAACGCCCGTGCATCGTTGTGCAAACAGCTCCATCCTGGCTACGGCATCGAGGGGATGCACGTCTATCGGGATGTCACACCGCTTGGCTGGGGTCGCACCTTTGTCTTTCAAAAGCTTGTCAATCAGGAGGCTCTGCGCCTCATCGTCGAGTGCGGCGGCCACCTCTGACGCCAAGCGTCGCTTTACCGCCCATACCCCGGCCCGCGCAGCACCTTGCCCGGCAGCGCACCGGTCATCTTGCCGCCGTCGATCACCGGCTTACCATTCACCAGCACATACTCCATCCCCACCGAGAACTGGTTCGGATTCTCGAACGTGGCCTTGTCCGTAATCGTCTCCAGGTCGAAGACCACAATGTCCGCCGCCAGCCCCGCCTTCAACACGCCACGATCCGTCAGACCCATCCGCTGTGCAGGCAGCGCCGTGAACTTGCGAATCGCATCCGGCAGCGTGAGCGCGTGCTCTTCGCGCACATACTTCCGCAGAATGCGAGGGAACGTGCCGTAGGCGCGCGGATGCGGGTGCTCCTCGCCCAACAACCCCTCGGGCGAAGTCCCCTGCGAGTCGTTATCGACCGAGACCCACGGCTGCTCGAGCGCCAGCTTCACATCCGGTTCGTCCATGCCGAAGACCGCCACCTCGGTAAACGCCTTGTCCTTGATCAGCAGGTCGCAGAGAGCATCAATCGCATCCTCATGCCAAAGCGCTGCCACCTCCGACAGCCGCTTGCCCTGCAACGGCTTCAGCTCCGGGTTCTGCACCACGGCCACCAGCACCGCTTCCGGCCCGGGAATCTCCTGCCATTCGTTGTCCCAGTCCTCACCCGCCGAGTCCTTGCCGCTGCCGAGCAGATCCTTGCGAATGCGCGCACGCAGCGCCGGATCTTTCAACCGCTCGATCAGCTTCGCGTCGCCGCCGTCATGCGCCCACGGTGGAACGAAAGCGGAAAACGTATTGAACCACGCCGTGTAGGCATAGGTGTCGGCAGTGATGTCCACCCCAACCGCGCGCGCCGCCTCGATCCGCGCCACAATCTCCGGCATTCTGCCCCACACCGGCTTGCCAGCGGCCTTCAAGTGCCATATCTCCACCGGCACGTGCCCTTCGCGACCGATGCGCACCGCCTCGTCAATCGCGTCGAAGACTCCGTCGCCCTCGCTGCGCATGTGCGTCGTGTAGATGCCGCCAAACTGCCCAGCCACACCCGCCAGCGCGATCAACTCACCAGTCTTGGCATACGGCGCCGGAGAGTACTGCAGCGACGTCGATACGCCCATCGCTCCCTCACGCATGGCCTGCGCCACCAGCGTCTTCATCTGCTCCAGTTGTGCAGACGTCGGGTCCACATCGGCGTCGCCTAGAACCACGCGGCGCACGCTCGTCGCGCCCACGTAGCTCGCCAGGTTGATGCCCATGCCCTGCTTCTCAATACGTGCGAAGTACTCGCCCAGCGTGCGCCAGTCCGGCGTCACGCGGTAGTGCTCGTACCCGGCGCGATCCGCCGCAATCATCGCCTCGGTCAGCGGTCCGGCAGAGTTGCCCTCGCCCGTGATCTCCGTCGTGATGCCCTGGAAGATCTTCGATGGCAGCCGCGGATCGACGAGGATGCTGATCTCCGACTGGCCCAGCATGTCGATGAACCCCGGTGCCACCACCTGCCCGTGCGCATCAATCGTCCGCGCGCGCGGCTTTCCGGCGAGCCTGCCAATGGCCGCAATCCGTCCGTCGCGGATGCCGATGTCGGCCGCATACCAGGGCGAACCGGTCCCGTCGATGACGTGGCCGTTGGCGATGACAAGATCGAACGCCTGTTCCGGCGCAGGCTGGGCTATCGCCGCAGATATCAGACTCACAACCGTTAACAG
>DATMUN010000014.1:0-2648 GCA_035563895.1 Occallatibacter sp.
CGATCTCGCTGCCATCGACATCACCAGCCGCGGCTACTGGTACGAGCAGTTCCGCCGCTCCGCCTTTGACTTCGACTCGCAGTCCGTCCGTCCCTACTTCCCCTACGCGCAGGTCGAGGCCGGCGTTCTCGCCACCGCCGCAAAGCTCTTCAAGATTGAATTCAAGCCATCCGAAGTCCCCGGATGGGACCCCGCCGTAAGCGTCTTCGAGGTCCACGAGGCCGGCCGTCACGTGGGCCGCTTCTATCTCGACATGCACCCCCGCGAAGGCAAAGACAAGTGGTTCTCCGCCGCCCCCGTTGTCACCGGCGTCCGCGGTCGCTATCTGCCCGAGGCTGCCCTCATCTGCAACTTCCCCGGCGGCAAATCACCCCAGCGTCATGGACCCGACGCCGGGGGCCCCGATACACCAGACGATCCCGGCCTCATGCAGTACTCCGACGTCGTCACCTTCTTCCACGAGTTCGGCCACCTCATGCACGCCATCCTCGGCGGCCACACCGAGTGGGCCGGTCTCTCCGGCTTCGCCACAGAAGGCGACTTCATCGAGGTCCCCTCGCAAACCCTCGAAGAGTTCTTCCGCGACGAAACGCTCCTCCAGTCCTTCGCAAAGCACTACCAGACCGGCGAGATTCTTCCCACAAAGCTATTCCAGGACCTGAAGCGCGCGAGCGCCTTCGGCCGCGCCGACTGGGTCCGTGCGCAGCTCTACTACACCACCCTCTCGCTCGATCTCCACGACCAGAACCCCACCGGCCTCGACCTCGACGCTGTCACCCGCTCGCTCTACCAGTCCCTCCAGCCCTGGGCGTGGCTCGAAGGCAACCGCATGTACGCAAGCTTCGGCCATCTCACCGGCTACTCGTCGAACTACTACACCTACGCCTTCGACAAGGTCATCGCCCTCGACTTCTTCGCGCAGTTCGATCCGGCCGATCTCCTCAGCGGCGACGCCGGAGCGCGCTACCGCTCCCTCGTCCTCGAGCAGGGCGGCTCCAAGCCCGGCCGCGAGATGGTCCGCGACTTCCTCGGCCGCGACGAAGACTTCGCCGCCTTCTCCCGCTGGCTCAACGAGGAGTTCGAGACCGAGCTGATCGCCGCCTCTTAGAAGGCCCTGTGCTGTTGAAAGCGGGAGCCGCATGCGGCTCCCGCTTCTCTTTCTCCTTAATCCATCTGCATTCGCCGCCGATAAGCTCCTTGAGCGTCTTCACCTGCGCTCGGAGTACGCCCCCACAGTCTCCACACTGAATTCATTTCTTCTGGGAGCATTTCTAATGGCATCGATGGTTTGGAACGAAACGCTGAGCGTTGGCGTCAAAGCGCTCGATGACGATCACAAGAAACTCGTCGACATGATCAACGAGTTGCTCGACGGCATCCTGAAGAATCGCCGTCAGGAAACCCTGCACAAGGTCCTCGACAACCTCATTCAGTACACACGCCTGCACTTCGCCCGCGAAGAAAGCTACTTCGTGCGCACCGGCTATCCCAACGCCGCGCAGCACATCCAGCAGCATCGTGCGCTCGTACAACAGGTTACCGGTCTGCAGGCCCGCCTCAAGGCTGGTGACTCATCGCTGCTCTCGCTCGAGCTCATGAACTTTCTCAAGAACTGGCTCACGCGTCACATCATGGACGAAGACAAGAGCTACAGCGCTCATCTGAACTCCAAGGGAATCTCATAACCGCAATCGCATCGCGCGTTTTGCAGCAGCAATTCAGTCAGCCCACCAAATTTCCTTTTCCACAAAAAAAGAAAGAGCAACCTTTGGACGGAATTCTGAGTCATATCCAGTAACAAGTAGAGGCTTCCCCCGAATTTGATGATCCCTCCAGTTGCGAAGTACCCCTCTTTCAAGGGTTCGGCAACGAACCCCATCTCCTAACCCCCTCCGGACCCCCTTCTCAAAAGCCTCTAGAGCGGGCCTGCTGGAAAGCAGGCCCATTCGCTCTCTCCTTCGCGTCCCCGCGACTCTCGCCCCCGCTACAATCAAAGAGTGAAGCGCACCGAACTCTCCCCGGCAAAACTCCGCCAGAACATTCAAGACATTGACGCTCTGTTCCAGACTGCGGGACTGGTGCGCAACCGCCGCAGCACGCCCGCCGGCATCACCCACCAGCTTCGCGCTCACCGTGCCGCCGTGCGCGCGGCAGAGGATCTTCGTCCCGCCGCGCCTGAGCCCGTCACCGCCGCCAACGGTGTCCGCTGGCTGCCTGTGCCCGGGTGGGAGCGGCAGTCGTGGCTCTGGGCCGGCTTCAGCACACGCCAGGGTGGACTCAGCCGCGTCTATGCCGTGGAAGGTGCGCCCGCCGAGCTCAACCTCGGCTTCACCACCGCTGACGACCGCGAAACTGTCCTCAAAAATCGCGCTCTTCTAGCCGAGGCCGTCACCGGCAGCGCACAAACGCCGCTCGTTCCCATCCGCCAGATCCACTCGAATCTCATCGTTCGCCTCAGCGCCGCCGACGCAGCACGCGAACTACCGTGGAAAGCCGACGGCTCCATCACCGCCGATCCCGGCATTCTTCTCGCCGTCCAAACCGCAGACTGCATTCCCGTTCTCGTCGCCGACCGCAAAAAGCACATCGTGGGCGCCTTCCACGCCGGATGGCGCGGCACTGTCAAGCGCATCGTCCAGCTCGGCGTC
>DATMUN010000015.1:0-4278 GCA_035563895.1 Occallatibacter sp.
CCGCTCCGTAAAGCCCGCCACATGCCGCAGCAGCGTCCACGACGACGTGTTCAAATCCACACCCACGCGGTTCACGCAGCTCTCCACCACGTTCTCCAGCGACTCCGCCAACTGCCGCTGATCCACGTCATGCTGATACTGCCCCACGCCAATCGACTTCGGATCTACCTTCACCAGCTCCGACAGCGGGTCCTGCAGCCGCCGCGCAATCGAGATCGCGCCCCTCACCGTCAGGTCCAGGTCAGGAAACTCCTGCCGCGCCACATCCGACGCCGAGTACACGCTCGCGCCCGCCTCGCTCACCGTCACCGAGAAGATGTCCGCAATCCCTTTGTCCTTCAGGAACCCGCACACAAACGCATCCGTCTCGCGCGAAGCCGTGCCGTTGCCAATCGCAATCGCCCGCACCGTGTGCCGCCGCAGCATCGCCTCCAGCTTCGGCCCTGCTTCCTCCATGCCGCGCGGCGTGTGCAGATAGATCACGTCATGCGCCAGCATCTTGCCCGTCTCGTCCACAACCGCAATCTTGCATCCCGTCCGCAATCCCGGATCGATCCCCAGCACGCTGATCGCGCCCGCTGGAGCCGCCAGCAGCACGTTGTACAGGTTGTCCTTGAACACGTTGATCGCCTCAGCATCTGATCGCCGCTTCAGCTCCAGCCGAATCTCCGCCTGGATCGACGAGTTCAGCAGACGCTTCCACGCATCATCGATCGCCAGCTCCAGCTGTGGCGTCCAGTCACCCACAAAACGCAGCGTCTTCGCGCGCATCATGCCCACCGCACGCTCCGGCTCAATCTCGATCAGGAAGTACAAGACGTTCTCCGCCTCGCCACGCCGGATCGCCAGCATCCGGTGCGACGGAATCACCTTCGCCGGCTCCTTGTACTCGTAGTACATCTTGAACTTTTCCTGCTCGTCCTTGGCGTCCGTCATCTTGCGGCTCACCACCACGCCCTCGTCATGCATCAGCGTGCGCAGCGCCTTGCGCAGGTCCGCGTCCTCGCTCAGCCGCTCAGCCACAATGTGCCGCGCACCCTCCAGCGCCTCGTCCACATTGGCCACGCCCAGCTCCGCGTTCACAAACGTCGCGGCAAACTCGTTCAGCGGAGTGCTCATCGCCTCCTGCGCCCAAAGATAATCGGCCAGAGGCTCCAACCCCTTCTCGCGCGCAATCGTCGCCTTCGTCCGCCGCTTCGGCTTGTAGGGCAAATACAAGTCCTCCAGCTCATTCCGGTCGAGCGTCTTTTCAATGCGCTCCTTCAGCGCATCGGTCAGCTTGCCCTGTTCGGCAATCGAAGCCAGAATCGTCGCACGCCTATCCTCAAGCTCGCGGAAGTACGCCAGCTTCTCTTCAATCGCGCGAATCTGCACCTCGTCCAGGTTGCCGGTCGCTTCCTTGCGATAGCGCGCGATGAACGGCACCGTGCCGCCTTCATCCAGCAGCGCAATCACGGCAACCAGCCCGCGTTCAGGAATGTTCAGGGTTTCAGCAATGTGACGGAGAATTTCAGGGGAGAGAGACTTAGGTTCACTCATAAGCACTACCGCCTATCCTACCGTCCACCCCACCCAGGATTTGCACACATCACGAGCCTGCTTCACTCTCACCCCAGGCACGAACATGGGTGCCCCATATCTCGAAGAGATGTGGGAAAACAAACCCTTCACCCAGCCACAGTCAAACTGAACGCTCATTCACAGCAGCCCCGCGAGCGATCAGCGAGCATCTGCCGCACGCAGTGCCGAGCGAAGAGCGAGCAGCAAGCCGCACGCAGTGCCACGACATAACTGACCACTGATCACTGACAACTGATCACTGTTTTTATTGACATATTCCCATATAGGCATGTAATGTACCCATCATGGCACGCGCCGCCACCACCTCCGATGTCTTCAACGCCGCCGCCGAGCCTCGTCGGCGCGAAATCCTCGTCTTCCTGCTCGACAGCGAGCGCCCCGTCTCCGAGATCGTCGACAAGCTCGGCCTCGACCAGCCTTCCGTTTCCAAACACCTGCGCGTCCTGCGCGACGTCGGCCTCGTCCGCGTGCGCCGCAACGGCCGCCACAAGCTCTACCAGACCCGCGCCGACGGCATCAAACCGTTGCACGAGTGGTCGTCGCTCTTCGAGCGCTACTGGAGCCATCAACTGCTGCGCGTCAAGGAACGCGCGGAGAACATGGCCCGCACGGCCAAACCATCAACCGGAAAACCATAAGGAGGATGCATGCTGAGTACAGCACCAGACCTACAGGACCTCTCGTTGACCATCACGCAAGAGATTCACGTCAACGCGCCTCTTGAAACCACCTTCACCGCTCTCCTCGAGCAGCTCACCTCGGCCAGCGAGCACCCCGACGGCACACCCATGCCCATGAAGCTCGAGCCTCGTCCTGGCGGCCGCTGGTTCCGCGACCTCGGCGGCGACAACGGCCACTACTGGGGCACCGTCCAGGCCATCAAGCGCCCCACCCTGCTTGAAGTCTCCGGCCCGCTCTTCATGTCCTACCCCGTCACCAACAACGTGCAGTACCGCCTCTCCGAGGTCCCCGGCGGCACCCTCATCACCTTCCGCCACTCCGCCTTCGGCCTCATTCAAGAGGAGCACCGCAAGGGCGTCAACACCGGCTGGAGTCACATCCACGAGCAGGCCCGCCAACGCGCCGAGCGCGCCAACGCCGCTGCAGCTCGCTAACCCGCAACTTCCCCCAAACCGTCCCGCACCGCAGGAGGTCGTTCATGTCCATCGCCCACGATTATCTCGTCGAGTTCGAACAGCAGGCATCCGTCACGCGCCGCTTCCTCGAGCGGCTGCCCGAGGACAAGCTCACCTGGAAGCCCCACCAGAAGTCCATGTCCGCCGGCCAGCTCGCCTTCCATCTCGCCGTCGTGCCCGGCAACGTCGCGCGCTTCGTACAGGGCAGCTCCGCGCAGGCGCCCGACTTCAGCAAGCCCTTCCCACAGCCCGCCAGCCGTGCCGAGATCCTCGACGCCCTCGACGAAAGCATCGCCATCGTCCAGGACATCCTGCCCACCTTCGACGACGATGCCATGAACGGCTCCTGGACCCTGCTCGCCGGCGACAAGCCGCTCTTCTCCCAGCCGCGCAAGACCTTCCTGCGCAACGCTATGCTCAGCCACTGGTATCAGCACCGCGGCCAGTTCAGCGTCTACCTGCGCCTGCTCAACATCCCCGTCCCCTCCAGCTGGGGCCCCAGCGCCGACGAGCAGCCCACCTTCGCACCCTCGCATGAACCAGCCGCCGTCTAGCTTTTACCTGATCGACACACAACTGAACATGGCTGCCCCAGGTCTCGCTTCTGAGACCTGGGAAAGCACGAACCTCAATAACACTCTGTCATCCTGAGCGACCGAAGCGAGTCGAAGGACCCGCGGTTGCTTTTAGCAATGCCGCTCAACCACAGAAAGTGGGTGCCCCATTCTGGCCGCGTCTTTGTCTTATGCGGCTAGGTGGGAAAGCAAGCCCCCCACACCCAGTCACGACACACTTACGCTCAATCACCACAGTCCTGCGAGCAACGGCGAGCAGCACGCCGCACGCAGTGCCGAGCGGCACGCCCTACGCAGTAGTGTCATTCTGAGCGCACGGGGCCCCGAGCGCATTTCAGCTCGTGGGTGGTAAGCGAAGAACCTGCTTCTAAGCGCAGCGTCCCAACCAATAAACCCCGGGTGCCGGGTGCCCCCGGTCCCTGGCATTCGGGGACCGGGGAAACCAAACCCCCAACCCAGCCACGAGCAAGCTCACGCTCAATCGCATCAGCCCCGCGAGCGAGCAGCGAGCATCTGCTGCATGCAATGCCTACACCGGCACCGTAGCCCCGTTCACTAGCTTCGCCGCATCGCTCGCCAGCCACAGCACCACTTCGGCAATCTCCTCCGGCTTCGGCCACTTCGCAAAGTCCGCGTCAGGCATCGCCTTGCGATTCGCCGCCGTATCGATAATCGCCGGCGATACCGAATTCGCACGCACCCCCGTGCCCTTCAGGTCCGCCGCCAGCGAGTCGATCAGCGCCACCGCCGCCGCCTTCGTCGACGCATACGCCGCCGCACCCGCCGCGTGGTCAAACGCCGCGCGCGACGCCACATTCACAATCGCGCCGTACCCGGCCCTCACCATCACCGCCGCCGCCACGCGGCACAACACATAGGTCGCGCGCACATGCAGCGCCACCATCCGCTCCAGCACGTCCGTCCCCGTCTCCCACAGTGGAGCGCCGCCCGCATACCCGCCCACCGCGTTCACCAGCACGTCCAGC
>DATMUN010000016.1:0-11545 GCA_035563895.1 Occallatibacter sp.
ACCTTCTCGCGCAGTGTGAAGCAGGCCATGAACACCGTCTTGAAGCCCATGAGCTTGGCGGCGATGCCGGACCAGAGGAAGTGCGAGTGAAGCCGCTCGAGTTCGCTCAGAATGACGCGAATGTAAAGCCCGCGCTCGGGCGGCTCCGTGCCGGTGAGTTTTTCGACAGCCTGGCAGAAAGAGAGCGAGTGCACGTTAGAGCAGATGCCGCAGACGCGCTCCACCAGCGTGATGCCCTGCAGGTAGTTGCGCCGCTCAACCAGATACTCAATGCCGCGGAAGTTGAAGCCGACGGTCATGCGTGCGTCTTTCACCGTCTCGCCATCCAACACTAGCTCAAGTTTGTATGGCTCTTCGAGCGCTGGATGATACGGCCCTATGGGGATCTCGTAGCTCATTGTGCGGCCTCCTTCTGCTTGAGTTGAATTCCAGGTGCATCGCCCTTGCGCAGCATAAGCGGCTCCAGCGTCGCGCGTCCGGTGAACTCGACAGCGAAGTATTCGTATGTCTCGCGCTCGGCCCAGTCTGCACCGGGGATGATGTCGACGATCGAGACGGCGCTCTTGTTCGCAGTGAGCGTGGAGAAGCTCAAGAAGATGCCGTCGAGGTCCCACTGATAGTCGAGGCGAATGGCGCCGTCGGCCTGCTCGTTTGCAGTGATCGCCGCGAAACGCGCGTCGAGCGAGCGCAGGCGCTCGGCTGTGGTGCGCAGGTCAAAGCTCTCACCAGTCGTGATCCACCATGCGCCTTTGTCCCATGTCCATTCTTTGCTCAGGCCGAGTTCGTTCAGCTTTGCCGGTATGTCGATTGTCTCTGTCATCTCTGCCTCTCTACTTCGCCGGTTCCGGATTCGGCGCGAGCGCTGCCGTTGCAGGCTTTGCCGCGGCATTTACAGCTGCGGATGCTACAGCGGTAGCCGCAGCTACTGCGGGCGTCGCGGGTTTCGCTGGCCGCTTGCGCACCATCTCCAGCACCGTCTTCAATTCGCCCTGCGCGCTGTAGAGCGGCGGCAGCTTCGACTCCATCGTCAGTGTATTTGGGCGGCACCGCTCGATGCAGCGGCTGCAGAAGGTGCACTTGCCGGGATCGTAGCTCCACGAGTAGTTATCGCCTGCACGTTTCACTTCGATTGCTGCCGTGGGGCAAACATACGCGCATGCCGCGCAGCCCACGCACCGCTCCGCATCGTTGTGGATCAGGCCGCGATACTGATTGCTGGTGCACTCATGTACATGCGGCAGACGATAGCTCACCGTGCCTTGCCGCAGGTTATCCAGGATCAACTTGAGAATGTTCATGCGTGCCACCTCATGCAGACCGTCGAAACAATGGCCAGCACCGCCAGCACGGCGGCCCAGCGCCAGTAGAAGTTGATGGAGCGCTCGAGCGTGAACCGCGCTGTCGCTGCCGCAACGATGGAATACAACAGCACCAGTGCCGCACTAATCGCAACGAACAGCACCGCAGCCGCCCACCACGGCGTGCCCAGCGGCATCACCAGCGTTGCAACAAGCCCGGTCAGGGCAATCCACTCGAGACCATGTGCCATCTGCCACAGGCCGAGTGCTGCTCCTGCATACTCAGTAAGCGGGCCGGAGTAGATCTCCTGCTCGGCGCTCGAGGTCGAGAACGGATTGAGCCGAAGTTTTGCAGGGATGCAGAGCACGATGCCGATCACGGCGATCCAGTGGCCTGGATTGAGCTTTGCTCCGCCCAGCGCTGCAAGTTGAAAGGTGCCCTGCGTGACGGCGAGTGTCACCATGGCGAGCAGGAAGACCAGGTTGTTGGCCACGCTCAGCACCGCCTCGCGCACAGCGCCCACCTCGCCGAACAACGAGCCCGATGTGAAGCCCGCAAGGATGAAGCAGATCGAAGGCAGTTCGAGCAGCGCCACCAGCAGGATTCCGTCGCCTGAGAATCCATGTCCGCTTTGCGGAAACACCGGCAGAAGCGCCAGCGCACCCAGCAGCGACAGAACGGAGAGGGCAGGGTAGAGCCGCAACAGGTTGGCCTCAATGCCGCGGCGTGCAGGTGTGCGTTTGCCGATCAGCTTGATGAAGTCCCAGAAGGGTTGCAGCACGGGCGGCCCGATGCGTCGCTGCATACGCGCTACAGCTTTGTGCTCGGCCCACACGCTGAGCCATCCCGCCGGAATTGCGAACAGCAGTCCGGGAAAAACAAACAGAGCGATCATTGCGACTGTGTTCATTGCTGCACCGCCATTTCTGCTTCCTGCGCGACGCCGCGTTCAGCGAGGATCTGCGCAGCGCGTGCGATGCCCTCGATGATTGCGTCAGGATGAGGCGGGCAACCCGGCACGAAAACATCGACCGGGATGTGCTTGCTCAGAGGACCTGCGATCATCGGGCTGCCGGCGAAGACGTTGCATGAGGCAGGGCACGAACCGAGCGCCACTACTGCTTTTGGCTCGCACACCTGCGCATAAACCTGCTTCACCGCTTCGAGCGTGTTGCGCGTGACCGGGCCCGTGATGCACAGGATGTCGGCGTGGCGCGGGCTGCCTTCCAGGTGGATGCCAAGTTGCTCCACGTCGTAGCGCGGGGAAAGGCAGGTTACAAGCTCAATGTCACATCCATTGCAGCTGCCCGTGTTCAAGTGGAACAGCCCAATACTCTTTGTGCGCGCCCTCTGCAAGAGCCGTTCGAGTACCTTCATCACAACCTCCCCACGAACGCCATCAGCGCGTCCGGCCAAAGACCGCCAACCATCAACAGTGCAATCAATGCCACCATTGCCACACGCACCAGCCAGGGTTCGCTGCCGCGTGCTTCTGTTTCTGCAGGACCCCACCAGCACCGTGTGAGGCACAGCACATAGCCAACCAACGCCATCATCGAGGCCAGCGCGAAACCAGCAAGAACCCACGGGCTCGTGCCAAGCGCTGCGGTGAACAGCCGCCAGCGGCCGACGAATCCCATCAGCGGCGGCACGCCGAGCATCGCCAGCATGCCTGCCAGAAACGCTGCTGCGCTTACCGGATATCGCACTGCCAGTCCGCGCGGAGTGCCTTCGAGCGCACCGTCGGCCTCAGGGCCGCTCAGCGCGACAAAGAGCAGAGCCTTCGCCAGCGCGTGCACCGCAGCACCGATGATCGCGCCCTGCACGCCGACGGTGGTGAGCGCGGTAGCACCGAGCAGCAGGAAGCCCATGTCCTCGATGGTGGAGAGCGCGAGCAACCGCTTGATGTTCCGCTCAGCCAGCATCATCAGGGCCGCGCCGAGCGAGGAGATCAATGCCACCGCTACCCAGAGCGCTTGCGGTTGCGCGAAGCCGGGATGTCCGCCGATCAGGTCTACCATATCGCCGAAGGCGGCGATGTCGACCACTGCAAGAAGAAACCCGCTCACGAGTGCCGGAGCCGCTTCGACCACCGAAGGCAACCACAGCATCAGCGGCCCGAGGCCCAGCTTCAGCACGAGGCCGGTCATCACCAGCGTTCTCGCTGTACCTTCTGCGCCTGCTTCGAGCGCAACCTGTCCGCCGATCATCGCAGCGGCGCTGGCCGCGGCCACTGCTATGTAGAGCCATGCTGCGCGCCGCGTCGCTGTTTGCCAGATGAGCGCGACAGCCGCAGCGGTCGCAGCTTCAAGCAGAGCGAGCCGCGTCCACGACTCAGCCGTAACGCCAGCGGCCACTGCTGCCAGCGTTCCCACTGCGAGCAGTGGAAGAAGCTTCCACGTGGAGCGCCGCGCGCACGCAGTCAACAATAAGATCGCACCGGCGGACGCGTATCCAGCGCCCAGCAGCGTCGGCATAGTCACGGTCACACCAGGGATCCGCGACAGTACCGCCGGTGCAAAGCCGTAGACGGCCAGTCCTGCCGTCACGGTCAACAACAAGCTCCATTGAATGGCCGCGCGCTCGGCCCATGCGAGAACGCGGCTCGCCCGTTGCGATACACCTTCCAGAGCGCTCCACACGGACAGATACACGCGGTCCACATTAGTGGCGCTGAACAGCGGGTGCCAGCTGCGCTTCAGAATTTTCGAGAACTCGCTCGCAGGCAGACGGCTCGGTCCGTTGATGCGCTCACCGCCGGTGAACACGCTGACGCCGGTGCCAGCTGTGCCGTCGGCGAGCGCTACGGTGCGCATCCGCGACATGCCGGCAAAAGCGAAGAGAACTGCTCCGAATGCGGCGGAGATCACGGCCAGCACCAGGCCGCCCGTCGTCCACATGGCGCCGGTCGACGGCGTAAGGCCGAACCACGAGACCTCGACGGTTGTCATGCCCAGCACCGCGAGGATCGGATTGAGGATGTAGTTGACTGCGAGCTGCGGAGCCAGCCCAAGCACCACGCTGCCCGCAGCGAAGAGCCCGAGTGCGATCTGCATCGTCGCAGGGGCCTCATGCGCGTGCTCGCTGTGCTCAGTCGTTGGACCAAGGAACACCGTGCTGGTGGCCTTTACGCAGCTGAATACCGTGCCGACGCTCACGACCCAGGCGGCCAACGCGGGCACCACCTGTCCCGCCTCGAGCGCTGCAGTGTAGAGCAGCCACTTGCTGGCAAACCCGCTCATGAATGGAACGCCCATCATGCTACCCACGCTGATGAGCCAGGTAACCGTGGTGCGTGGCATCTTCCGCGAGAGCCCGCCGAGCAGGTTCATGTCGCGCGTGCCGGTTGCGTGTTGCACCGATCCGGCTGCGAGGAACAGTCCGCCCTTGAAGAGCGAGTGATTGAGGCAGTGCAGCAGGCCCGCGGCAATGCCCAACGGCGTGCCAAGGCCAATTCCCGTAATGATGTAGCCGATCTGGCTGACGGTATGGAAGGCCAGCATGCGCTTCAGGTCATGCTGCACCATTGCGTACATCACGCCAACCACCATAGTGACTGTGCCCAGCCAGAGGACGACGGCGCTCCAGCTTGCGGACCAGGGCCCTAAGCTGTGCATGCGCGCGGCTAGATAGACGCCAGCCTTCACGTAGCAGGCCGCGTGCAGCAGCGCGCTCACCGGTGTTGGCGCGTTCATCGCTTCCGGAATCCATGTGTGCAGGGGAAATTGGACAGACTTGGCCAGCAGCGCCACGAGCATTAGCGTGAATACGCCGCTCGTGAATGCCTGCGCAACCTTGGGGTCAGTCCAGAGAGCGGAGCCGGTGCGGGAGAAGATGATGAGGATCGCTGCCAGCAACCCATAGCCCGCGAGGTGCGTCATCAGCAGCACCTTGCGCGCGCCAGCCACGGCCTCAGTGCGCGTGTACCAGAAGCCAACCAGGCTGAACGAGCAGAGGCCCATCGCCTCCCAGCTCAGATAGAGAGCGAACAGATTGGCGCTGTAGACCAGGCCCACCATGCCAGCGATAAACGTGAGCATCAGCGCATAAAAGCGTGTCGTGCCCTTCTCCTCGGCCATGTAACCAATGGAGTAGAGCAGAACCGCTGCACCCAACACGGTGCCCATCGCAGCAAACATCAGGCTCAGCGCGTCCACATGGAACACGAGCTTCAGTGGCCCGTCCCAGTTGAGCGCAGTCCAGTCCATCGCGCCGGAAGTGTGCACGCGAACGAAGCCTGCAATGACCGCTGCGACGCTGGGCAGGGTGCTCAGGAGGGCCAGCACACCCTTAGCGCGCGCGCCGAGCCAGCGGCCCAGCGCCAATTGCAGTCCGATGCCAAGGGCGAGCGGCGCCAGCGCTCCAACTATCAGCATTTCCGAAGAGATATTCATTGCTGCCGACCTCGTCTTTTGGTCCGCGCGTCCAGGTTTCTGCGCTGCACCACAGTTGCCTCAGTGCTATCGTCGCGGGTAGTGAGATGAATCACCGTGACTTTCATCACTTTGTGAGATTTTGTCCCATTCTGCGAGACGCACACGTTTCCACCTGTCATCTCTCTCGCGCTTCTCATCTTTTGTTTTGTCTGTCCTTGCGTCTGTTGTTGCGGTAAATCGGCAGGGGAAGCGGACCCAGGTTCGAGTCTGCTTCCCCTGTTGCTGCGGGGGAGGGCTACTTCTTTGTTGCCGGCTCCAGCACCTTTACTTCCACCTTGGCTGCGACCTTGGTCTTCGGCTTTGCCGATGCCTCGGCGGTTGCGGCGGCTTCGGCGCGTTCAACAAGTTCCACAAACGCGCGTCCGTAGAAGCTGTCTTCCAGGACTGCCCGGAACTCGGCGATCAGCGGATAGCGCGGGTTAGCACCCGTGCACTGGTCGTCGAAAGCGTCTACTGCCACCGCATCCAACCGCGCCAGGAAGTCGGCTTCCTTCACACCGGCCTCCTGGATGCTCGCCGGAATATCCAGCTCCTTCTTCAGCTCTTCCACCCACGCGATCAGGTTCTTCACGCTTTCGTCGTTTGTCGCGCCGCCCAGTCCCAGGAACCGCGCAATCTCTGCGTACCGGCACTTGGCTTTCGGGCGGTCGTACTGCGAGAACGCTGCCTGCTTGGTGGGGTTGTCATTCGCGTTGTAGCGGATCACGTTCGAGATCAGCAGCGCGTTCGCCAGCCCGTGCGGCAGGTGGAAGGCCGCGCCGACCTTGTGCGCCATGGAGTGGCATGCGCCCAGGAAGGCGTTGGCGAAGGCTACTCCGGCCAGCGTCGCGGCATAGTGCACCTTCTCGCGCGCCTTCGGGTCGGCCGCGCCGTTCTTGTAGGCCGAAGGCAGGTACTCCTTCAGCAGCTTGAGCGCCTGCAGAGCCTGGCCGTCGCTGAACTCGTTGGCCATAATCGAGACGTAAGCTTCAAGCGCGTGCGTCACGGCGTCGATTCCGCCAAAGGCAGTCAGCGACTTGGGCAGGTTCATCACCAGGTTCGGATCGATGATGGCCATGTGCGGCGTGAGCTCGTAGTCGGCGATCGGGTACTTCTTGCCCGTCGCGTCATCCGTTACCACGGCGAACGGCGTCACTTCAGAGCCCGTGCCCGAGGTCGTAGGAATGGCGATCATCTTCGCCTTGATGCCCATCTTCGGGAACTTGTAGATGCGCTTGCGAATATCCATAAAGCGCAGCGCCAGGTCCTCGAAGTCCACTTCAGGGTGCTCGTACATCACCCAGGCGATCTTGGCTGCGTCCATCGGCGAGCCGCCGCCGAGCGCCAGAATCACGTCTGGCTGGAAGGCGTTGCACACGTCCACGCACTTGCGCACCGTGGTCAGGTTCGGATCGGCCTGGACCTGGTAGAACGTCTCGACTTCCATGTGGAGCTTCTTCAGCTGCTCGATCAGGTCGTCGGCCATGCCGCTGCGGAAGAGGAACCCGTCAGTGACGATGAGAGCCCGCTTCTTGCCCGCAATCTCCTTGAGCGCCTCGGGAATGCAGCCGCGGCGGAAGAAGATCTGGCTGGGCAGCCGATGCCACAGCATGTTCTCTGCGCGTTTTGCCACGATCTTTTTGTTCAGCAAGTGCTTCGGCCCCACGTTCTCTGAGATGGAGTTGCCGCCCCAGCTGCCGCAGCCGAGCGTGAGGCTGGGCGACAGGCTGAAGTTGTAGAGGTCGCCAATGCCGCCGTGCGACGAAGGCGTATTCACCAGCACGCGCGCCGTCTTCATCTGCTCGCCGAAGTAGCCGATGCGTTCCTTCTGCGAATCCTGGTCGGTGTAGAGCACGGAGGTGTGGCCGATGCCGCCCAGCGCTACCAGCTTGGCTGCTGTGGCCACGGCATCCTTGAAGTCCTTGGCGCGATAGAGCGCCAGGATCGTCGAAAGCTTCTCGTGCGCGAACGGCTCTTCCACGGTCGCATCGGTTACTTCGCCGATCAACACCTTGGTCGTGGCCGGAACGGTGATGCCCGCGAGCGCAGCAATCTTCGGGGCAGCCTGGCCTACGATCTTCGCGTTTACAGCGCCCTTCACGAGGATGACTTCGCGGACGGCATCGAGCTCCTTGCCCGTGAGGATGTAGCCGCCATGCCGCGCAAAGCGGTCGCGGATCTCGTCGTACACCTTGTCGACGGCGATCACAGCCTGCTCAGAGGCGCAGATCACGCCGTTGTCGAAGGTCTTCGACATCAGGATCGAAGCGATGGCACGCTTCTGGTCTGCAAACTCGTGGATGACCACGGGTGTGTTGCCCGCGCCCACGCCGATGGCCGGTGTGCCGCTGGAGTAGGCCGCGCGCACCATGCCCGGTCCGCCCGTGGCGAGAATCAGCTTGATCTCGGAGTGCTTCATCAGTTGGTTGCTCAGTTCGATGGTCGGCTCGTCGATCCAGCCGATGATGTCCTCTGGCGCGCCGGCTGCAACGGCTGCCTGCAACACCAGCCGCGCTGCTGCCGCGGTGCACTTCTTGGCGCGCGGGTGTGGGCTGATGATGATGCCATTGCGCGTCTTCAGGCAGCAGAGCGTCTTGAAGATCGCAGTTGAGGTGGGGTTTGTGGTGGGGATGATGCCGCAAATGATGCCCATCGGCTCGGCCATGGTCATTGTGCCGGCTTCGTCATCCTGCTCGAGGATGCCGCAGGTCTTCTCTTCCTTGTATTTGTTGTAAATGTACTCGGAGGCGAAGTGATTTTTGATCACCTTGTCTTCTACCACGCCCATGCCGGTCTCCTGCACGGCAAACTCAGCCAGGGGAATGCGCGCGTCTGCCGCGGCCAGTGCTGCCGAGCGGAAGATGTGGTCCACTTGCTTCTGCGTGAAGGTGGCGAACTTCGCCTGCGCTGCCTTTACCCGCTGGACGAGGGCTTCCAGTTCCTCGGCCGTCGTCACCCGGTTCGTTGTCTCTCCCTGTGCCGCCAGAAAACCTGCCAGATCCGTCATCGCTTCGTCTCCTCGTCCGCGTGCCGCCCGCTTCTCTGCGAGCAGTCGCCTGGGTCTCGGTTCGGCCGGGTGTTAGGGGCCCGGCCGGTGGCCTGGAGAAGCTTCCCAAACGCTCTCCATATATCGATAAACTTATATCGATACCCACATATCGAGTGTAGGGTCGAATCGACGCGGATGACTGTGACCGCGATCACGCCGCCGTCTTCACAGGGCGTCAATCGCTGCATCTGTCATGAAATCAACGCGCTGTGCGTTCCAGATGCGGAGACACGTGTCCCATTTCACACTTCAGCTGCGAAATGCAGTTTCTGTCGCTCAGCCGAGGAAGCTGAGGTATGGGCTGGATCCGAAGTTGCCGAAGTTCGGAAAAACGGTGCGAACCTGCCCGTCTGAGAGGCCAAACCAGCGGGCGAGAGTCCCGGCGTACTGGTCAACGCCGATCTCAGGAATCAGCCGTCCGGCGCCCACATCGTTTGCCCGATTCGGGCCGATCACCGGGTAGTTGCCGTACATGTCGCCACCCGCCACGGCACCGCCCACAACGAAGTGGTGGCTGCCCCAGCCGTGATCGGTACCGTCGGTGTTCGAGGTGAGTGTGCGCCCGAAGTCTGAGGCTGTGAAAGTCGTTACCTGGCTGCCGAGGCTGAAGCTGTTCATCAGGCCGTCGAAGTACTCAAGCGCGGAACCGAGCTGCGTGAGCAGGCGCGCGTGCTGCGGAGCCTGGTTGTCATGTGTGTCAAAGCTTCCGAGCTGTACGAAGAAGATCTGCCGCGTGACGCCCAGCGATGCGCGTCCGCCAATGATGCGCGCGACGGTCTGCAACGAAACAGCAAGCGGATTGTCAGCGAGCTTGTTCGTCATCGGGTCGAGATACTGCGCCGGGTCCGGCACTCCTCCCGCACCCGCGGGCAGCATTGCCGAGGCCAGCGTTGCCTGCGCTTCAATCGACCGCTGGATCACGACCTCGTACTCCTTGGCGAAGAGGTTCTGCTCGTCTGCTGAGAGAATCTGCGACAGCGCATTCGACCCAGCCTGCGAACCGAACAACGGATTCGCGAGCCCGTAGATGGGGATCGGTCCGGCCGAAGTCACGTTGAGCTGGAAGGAGGTCTCGCCGGAGAGGAACAGCGCGATTCCGGCTGTCGAGATGCACGTAAACATGGTGTTCGTGTTTAGTCCCATGTTTTCGATCAGGTCGGCTACGCGGCCTCCCCAGCCGATGTGCTCGCTGCTGCCGCCATTCGAGGCAATGGCCTGCCACGCGGCGGTCTGGTCGAAGTGCGAATAAAGCGAAGCGGGCAGCGGTGCTGTGCCTGCCTGAATCTGCGTCTTCGTCACAGGCTCGATGAGCGTGCCAGTGTTGGAGACGATCGCTGCGCGCCCGGCGTTGAACAGGTTCTGCACACCCTGCAACGACGGGTTCAGCGCGAAGGTGCGCCCGCTCTGCGGGGTCTTCAGCGTGATGGGCAGAAGGCTCGAAAGCGGATAGGCCAGCCCGGGAGCGCCGGAGCGCGCCGCGGTGAATGCGTTGAACGATTCCGTATCGGTTGCGATCACCGTGCCGTGGCCGTCATTGCCGCCTTGCAGGTAGACGCACACCAGTGCCTTGTAGTCGGTTGCTCCGCTGGTCTGTGCCAGTGCCGCCAGTCCGTTCAACTCCAGCAGAAGCGGGCTTGCCGCGATGCCCGCCATGGAGGCGAAGGATGCCGTGCGCAGAAACTGCCGCCGCGAGTGATTGATCGTCTTCATCGTCGTCTCCTCAGATCTGCGCTGCAAACGACGGCGATGCCATCGTCAGGTAGATTGCTGTTTGTACGCGCGCCAGCAGTGCGGCGTTGATTGCGTTCTGGTCGCCGGTGGGGATGGAGATCGTGCTCACGGCGCTCTCAATCTGGCCGCGCAGCGTCGCATCCATCGCCCCGCCCATCAGCAGCATGTTTAGCCGGTCCATCAGTGCGTCCGGCGTTGCCGCCAGCGCCATCTCGGTCGAGTAGCTCGCGTAGATATCCGAGCCGTTGGCTGCGTCCGCGCTCAGCGCCGACTGCATGTAGTTCAGGTAGCCGACCACCGTCGTCACGTTGGTCATCTGCATCTCCGGCGCGGTCAGGCCAGCCGCTTCGATGCTGGTGCCCGGTGGCACGTAGTTGGGCGCAAACCAGTTGAAGACCGTCGGCGAGCGCAGCGCCATCTGCCCCAGGCCCCAGATCGGGTCCTCGGTGCTCGTGATGTTGTAGCTGCCGTTGCGTGATTGCGCGGTAAAGGCTCGCGCCCACTCCGTGTAGCGCAGTAGCGCCTCGCGCACCTTGCCAGCCTGCACGTTGGCCTGCGCTGCGGCCGCGTCACGCGCTTCGGTATCCAGCAGGATTGCCTGGATGACGGCCTTCATGTCGCCGCGCACGCCCGAGCCGTTGTCTTTGAATACAGCAGCCACGCGGCTGATGTACGCCGGACTGGGATTGCTTGTGACCATGTGCTGGATCAGCTGCTTCGAGACGAATGCCGGCGTATTCGGATGATTGAACAGCGTGTCCAGCGCAATCTTCAGGTCGCCGGTCGTGTCTGGCGATGTTGAAGCGGGAATCGTAACGCCGAGGAAGTCCTTCTCCGCCGTCGAGTGGTGCTCGGGATAGGTCGTCAACGGCAGCAGGTCTTCACCGTAGCCTGTGCCCACGTAAGCGCAGCAGTTGGACCAGCCCGCGCCCGTCGTATCGCCCGGAATCTGCCAGCTCCAGCCGGTGAAGACCTTTGCCAGTCCCTGCACATCGGTGTTCGAGTAGGTCGGGATCAGCTGCCCGGTCGTGTCCAGCTTCTGCGAGCCGTC
>DATMUN010000017.1:0-3632 GCA_035563895.1 Occallatibacter sp.
AACGCCACATAGCCAAAGTAGAAGTGCGTAACGATCGTGAACCCCGCATAGAACGCAAGCCCCACCACCGCCGCGCCCATACCGAACAGCACACCCGTCGTGAAGTCGCCATCGCTCGCAGCGGCCGCTACAGCGTTGCCTCCGGCAGCCTTGATCTTCGCCGTCTGCAGGCACGGGTCGCACACCCACCGCTCGCGAATGTAGTGCCCCTGCCCACCCGCCGTAGAAAACGGATTGGCGCACACCGCACAAGTCTGGATACCGCCAGACGCCGACGCACCCGCCGCCGCAGGAATCCCAGACAGCCCACTGATGGACTTGTATTCTTCGCTCATGGTTGCCCGAGTCTAGCATGAGTTATAGACCGGAGGCCCTACTTTCTTTGCTATATCTGATAACTCAACCACCGGGAACTAACTACCGCTTCGCCGCCAATCGCAGTCAGCAGCGTTGCCTTCGCTCATGCTGCTCTCACATCAACTTCGCAGGAATCAGGTGCAGCACAACGCCCAGCAGAGCGAGCACGGCGGCAAAGTAAATGAACGTCGACCAGTCGTCGCGCTTTGGCGTGTCCTTGGTAAAGAGGCGATACACCGTACCTGCCGCCACCAGAAAGTAGACCCCCGAACCCGTGTAGCTCCAAAGCAGCAGCGCTACCGCCAGCAGGCAAACCCGCTCGGTCTTGCCCAGAGACTCGGCAGCCTTGCCACCGTCGAGCTCCCATACCGGGACAAGATTCAGCACGTTGATCACCGCACCCGTCTGCGCAAGTGCAGCCCATAACTTCTCGCCCGTATGCAGGTACATCCACAGGCATCCTACCGCCGCCACCCAGCCGGCCAGTGGACCCGCCAAACTGATCTGGGCAATCTGTCGCTTCGTCACACCCAAGGCATTCCACCGCACGTACGCGCCGAGTCCGGGTACAAACACCGGAGCCTCAGCCGGTAGCCCGCGCCGCTTGATGTCGATGTAGTGCCCCATTTCATGAATCAAGATCGACGCCGCAAACCCGAGCCCGAACCACCAGCCAAAGATCGACACGTAAATCGCAATAAATGAAAAGAAGCTGAAAAGAAACTTCAGCTTGAAGACTGCCAGCAGCAGCCCCTTGCTCTTGGCAAGCACGATCACGAGCGGTGCGAGCGGTCCGAATCGGCGCACCCAGGTTGGCGCTGCTTTCCTCGTTTCAGCAGGCGCTGCCTGAGCCAGCGCAATCTGCGCCATCTTCTCTCGCACCCATTCGGCCTGCTTCGAGTCGGGTGGCAACAGCGCCAGCGAGTGATTCCACGTCTCGCGCGCTTCGCCCCAGCACCCCTGCTGCTCCAAACCGCGCGCCAGGCCTGACAGTTTGGTCAGTTCTTCGCCATGCAACAGACTGTGGCACTCCGGGCACGCCAGCGCACCCAGCATCAACTCCTGCCCGCAGTCAGGACAACGTGTATCCACAAATGCTCTCTAACTCTCCCTATAACTTTATTGACTCATCCATTCACGCTGTACGGGCCGTCTACGTCCAGCGGCTTGGCCTTCGTCATGCGAAACGCGATACTCAATCCCACAAAAAGAATGACCAACCCAATCACTCCTGACCCCGGCGAAGCCAGTTCCAGAAATGGCGATGCTATTCCCATCAGCAACAGCGTCGCAATTGCACGCCCGAAACTCAATGGTTTTTGCTTCTGCACACTCGGTGCTTGCTGCGCCTGCTCGTCGCTGCCGTCCCGCTCGGCAGGGGGCTCCGCATTCACCTGCGTCGAGGTATCGCTCGCCTGCGGCGTGCTGCTCGTGCTTTGCGCTTGTGTGTGCCTGGCACTTCGGTGCTGGATTGCATACGAAATCCCCACCGGGACCGCAGACATTGATATCGCGAAGTATGTCAGCACCACGGCGACCACTTGATAGCGTCTGCCGCCAATGCCCTTCGACCCCTTCATCATCGCCGTCGCCACCAACCAGCCCACAGCCAGCGCCAGATAGCCAATCGTAAAGTTCGTTACTATCTCAACGGTCGCGTACAGCGCCAGTCCCACGATCGCGCTACCAACACCAAACAGAAGCGCACGTGCAAATGCTACATGGCTATCCTTCGGCTGCCCGTCCTTGGCTTCGTTCGCGCATTTGCTGCAGGCCATCAGGCCGTTCACCCGGTAATACTCGCCGCTTAGCGCAGTCCCGCAAATCTTGCACAACTCCGAGCCCGGAATGTGCGCGTACTCGGCCTTTCCAAACTGAGGCACATCAGTCGAAGGAGGCGGAGCAGTTATCCCAGTGATAGGTTCCTGATTGTCGCTCATGGATGCACGTGAGCTTACCACAACTATCTTTACGAGTCGGTGAGAAGCTTCTGAGTGACAGACTTACCGAGTATGTCTCACGTGTTTCTTCACGTGTACGCTCTGTTTCATCCTCGATTCATCAATGCACCACCACGGTGCAATCCATATCAATTTTCGCTTTTACTTCGCCTTTCTGTTAGAATCCCCCCATGGACTTCCAGCTCGTCACCAACTACAAGCCCCGCGGCGATCAGCCCCGCGCGATTGACGAGCTGGTTCAGGGGCTCGCCGCCGGAGAAAAGCACCAGGTCCTGCTCGGCGTCACCGGCTCTGGCAAGACCTTCACCATGGCCAAGGTCATCGAGGAGTCTAACCGCCCCGCGCTCATCCTCGCGCACAATAAGACCCTCGCCGCCCAGCTCTATCACGAGTTCAAACAGTTCTTCCCCAACAACGCCGTCGAGTACTTCGTCAGCTACTACGACTACTACCAGCCCGAGGCCTACATCCCCGCCGGCGACCTCTACATCGAAAAGGAAGCCACCATCAACGAGGAGCTCGACAAGCTGCGCCTCGCCGCCACGCGCTCACTCTTTGAGCGCCGCGACGCCATCATCGTCAGCTCCGTAAGCTGCATCTACGGCCTCGGCTCGCCAGAGGCCTACTACGGCATGCTGCTGCTGCTCGAAAAAGGCCAGAAGATCAGCCGCAAAGACATCACCCGCCGCCTCGTCGAAATCCTCTACGAGCGCACCGACTCCGACTTCCGCCGCGGCACCTTCCGCGTGCGCGGCGACGTCATCGAAGTCTTCCCCACCTACGACGAGTCCGCCTACCGCATCGAGCTCTTCGGCGACGAGATCGACTCGCTCGCGCAGATCGATCCCCTCTTCGGCTCCGTCAAGCAAAAGTATTCGCGGCTCCCCATCTACCCCAAGTCGCACTATGTAGTGCAGCCTGAGCGCAAGGCCGAGGCCATCCAGTCCATCCTCGACGAGCTCAACGAGTGGGTCGCCAAGCTTGAGTCCGAGGGCCGCATGGTCGAGGCGCAGCGCGTCCACCAGCGCACCCGCTTCGATCTCGAGATGATCAAGTCCATGGGCTACTGCCACGGCATCGAGAACTACTCGCGCCACTTCTCCGGCCGCCTGCCCGGTGAGGCACCGCCCACGCTACTCGACTACTTTCCGCGCGACTACCTGCTCTTCATCGACGAAAGCCACGCCACCGTTCCCCAGGTGCACGGCATGTGGTTCGGCGACCGCAGCCGCAAGCAGAACCTCGTCGACTACGGCTTCCGCCTGCCCTCGGCCATGGACAACCGCCCGCTCAAGTTCGAGGAGTTCGAGAACC
>DATMUN010000018.1:0-8669 GCA_035563895.1 Occallatibacter sp.
TTAGTGAGCGTGCGGATCTGGCCCTGCACAGTGCCCTGATCACCCGCAGCCTGCTGCGCGTGAAGCGGAACGAGGAGAGCCAGAACGGCGGCGGCTCCAACGGCGTGCGAAGCGAATTTCGATCCGCAAGCAATGCGTGCGAAGCATCTTGTATCACTCATGGTTCCCCCATCTGCTGGCTGCCCACGAGCGAGTGAGCACCTTGGGCAGCACGCGCAATGAGTATGCGGAAGATAGTCTCGCCCGGAGTGCTGCACACAAGCGTGACACCTCCGCCGTGTTCGAGGGCGATGCTCTGGGTTAGGGTTAAGCCGAGCCCCGACCCTTTATGCTTGCCCTCACTGACGAACGCCTCGAACAACGTGGCGCGAATGGAATTGGGCACGCCCTCGCCATTGTCGGCGACATCGATCTCGATCTCATTGTTGCGCGCAAGGACGGTCACGTCGACACGAGGCTCGACTCCCTCGGCACGCGGAGCTTGGCAGGCGTTGAGGATGAGGTTGTAGATGGCGCGCTCGATCTGCTTGGGATCGACGAAGGCAATAATCTCGGGGGGATCGTCGGTGTGCATGGTGAAGATGACATGAGCTGCGTCAGGGTGTGCGCGCACCATGTGTAGAGCCCGCTCAGCGATGGCTGGAATGGATTGCGAGGAACGTCGCAGTCCGTGGCCTGGGCGGCCGAACATGAGCAGCGATTCAAGCATTTCGGTGGTGCCGTTTACGGCGCTTCGAATCTCAGAGAGGACTTCATTGCGCTCGTCCGGGGGCACGTTATGTGAGACGAGAAACTCGGAGTTTGCGTAAATGGCGGCGAGATAGTGGCGCAGGTCGTGAGAGACGGAGCTGGCCATGCGTCCGATGGTGGCGAGACGCTCGGACTCGATGAGGGCCTGATTGGCATGGAGGATTTCGCGGCGCATGCGCGCGAATGCAGAGCTGAGTTCGCGGACCTCGCGCGTTCCACGGTACGGCAGAAGATGCGAGCTGTCTCCACTGGCAAAGGCGCGTACGCCAGTAGCGAGCTGTTCGAGCGGGCGCGTAACGAAGCGCGAAAGAGCGAGCATGAGCGCAGCGCCGAGGATCAGAGCGAGAATTCCAGCGAGAAGAACAAGACGATCGATCTGGCGAATGGCCCGCACTTCCTGGTCGAGCGACTTGATCTCGACGAGGGAGAGCGGTGCGGTTGCGCGCGACGACAGATCGTGCGACACGGCGAGAAAGTGTTCGCCATTGAGGACGACACTATAGGGCTCGGACGGTGAGACTAATGCGGACGATGGATCGGCCGGCTCGCGAGAAGCACCTGCCAGAGAAGGAGACCCGGCGAGCAGTTGGCTGCCGCTGCGGAAGATGGCCTGCACATCGGTGGCGGAGGTCAGGCTGTCCACGGCCTGACGGTCGATGGCAAAGCCACTGATCACGTAGCCAAGCACCGTTCCTTCAGTTGGGCTGCCAAAATAGAGCGGCTGCACGGAGCAGCCGAAGAGGCCCTTGTTGCTGACCAAATAGCTTGCCTTGCGCAGCACGAGCAACTGAGCGAGAGCGGATCGAAAGGCGGGGTCGGCTGTTGTGTTGCGCAGATACGCGGCTTTGATGTTTCCGTCACGATCTGCGAGGGCGAAGAGGTCGTTGCCGCTGACCTTCCAGAATTCGACGCCGCCATCGGCGATGGTCCGCTCATCGCTGGTGGTCATGAGCGCTTTCAGGCTAGGCAAATCGGCAAGCAGTGCGTTTTCGCGATCGAGTGCGGCGAGATGCTGCGCCTGCATGCTCTCGAATGTCGCGAGAGAATGGCGGAGTTCAGAGGAGAGGTTCTCGGTGATCAGGTTTTGCAGAGGGGCGCGGATAGCAAGGAGGCTGACGAGGGTTGCGCCCATCGTGATGACGGACATGGCCAGGATGAGCAGGACCTGCGTACGCACGCCCGGAGGGTGCTCAAGCACGCCACTAACTGGCTCGGAGCCCGCACGGGCGGCGTCAAAGTTGCCTGGGTTATGGGACGAACTTGTATCCGGCGCCATAGATAGTTAGGAAGTGTGCCGGATTTGCCGGTTCAGACTCAAGCTTTTGTCGCAATTTGAGGATCTGATTGTCGACGGTGCGCGTGGTGGGGTAGCAGTTGTAGCCCCAAACTTCGTTGAGCAGCTCCTCCCGGCTGAGCACGCGCTCGGCATTCTCAGTAAAGAACTTGAGTAGGCGAAACTCGTGAGAGGTAAGAATGACGGGCGCCCCTTTTCGGACGGCGGTCATCTTCTTGAAGTCAACCTCACAATCTGCGAAACGAAAGGTGTCTGCATTGGCGGGTTTTCTACGACGGCGGATGGCGGCCTGGACGCGGGCGGTAAGCTCTCGTGGACTGAATGGCTTGGTTACGTAGTCATCTGCGCCGAGCTCGAGGAGCAAGACTTTGTCGACAACTTCAGAGATCGCACTTACGACAATGACTGGCAGCTCAGGGGCTATGGACTTGAACTTTTGGCAGAGATCGCGGCCGGAGATCTGGGGGAGGATTAGATCGAGCACGACGGCATCAGGCTTGTTCGTGCGGAACTGCTCGAGTGCTGTTTTGCCATCGCCGGTGCAGATGACAGCATATTGCTCGGCTGCAAACATTCTCTGGAGAATGCGCTGCATTCTCGGGTCATCCTCGACGACGAGGATGGTGCCGAGCTCGGGAAGAGCTGGGGGGAGGGCCGGATCTGTGGCAGCTGTCTCCAGATTGCCGATCATGCCTGTATTCTCCACCTGAACCGCACTTTCCGCTTAGAAAACTAAGACAAATTACAATTTCCTGACAATTTTCAGTAGTCGAGACGAGCGGAAGCAGAAGCCCGCTTAGGCAACTCCCGACGTTGCAAAGTATCTAGATCAGTCATGGGCGAACGGACGAGATCGCTGTAGAGCTCGACGTACTGTCTGCCCACCGCGGCTGCCGAGAAGCGCGGAAAACTGGCGCCGCGACCGCGCGGTGTGCAGAGTATCTGCCGAACTGCATGTGCGTAAGCAGCTATTGGATTGGAGGCCGAGGGCACGTACAGACATGCCCCGCCGGCAACCTCGCGAAAGGCAGGAATATCGGAACATACGACGCGTGCGCCTGCGAGCAGCCCCTCGATGATAGGGAGCCCGAAGCCCTCGTTGGTTGAGGGGGCGAGCAGGACTTCGCAGTTCTCGAAGCACCAGCGCATCTCAGCCTCGGAGAGTCCTGTATAAAGGAGCACTTTGCTCGAAAGCCGGGCGCGACGGATGGCTTCGTGGATTTTAGGTGTTTCAGGGCCAGTGATTCCGACTACAACCAGCCGCGACTCGACGGAGAGGGTTCCGTCGCGCATGAGCTGCTCGAAGACTTCGACCACGAGCGGGATGTTCTTGTTCGAACGGTGCTGTGCGACGCATAGGACGAAGCTGCGGCCCTTGAGCGTGTCGATGCCAACGGGCGAGGCCGCAGATGGAAACTCAACAACATTGGGGATAACGACAGACTTGCGCGTAAGAGCCGGGAAGTGGTCGTTGAGGGCACGCTGAGTGCTGATGGACACACACGCGATGGCGTTAACGCGCCTGATGCATTGATCGACAGTATGGCGGGCAACGACGCTCCTGAGAATGCCGAAGTTGCGTGGAATCTCAAAGGGGTAGAGGTCATGGAGGCTGAGTACGACCGGGCAGCTGTATGCGGACTGGGCAGTGGGAGCGGGAAAGGTGAGATGGACGATGTCAGCCTGCAACTGCTCGGCGATGCAGGGAAGCTCACGATAGTACCAGAAGAGACGGCTCAAGTTGGCTTCGCGCAGAGTGATCCAGTGGGTGTGAAGGCGTGCACCGTGGCCGGCGAGCGAGTTGCGAAACATCTCCATCTGCCACTCGCCGGCGATGAAGTGGACGCTGGAGACGGCGGAGGTGCTCAAAAGCGCGTGGACAAGATTGACGCCATGACGGGAGACGCCATTCATTTTGGTAGGGGCAGACATGGCAGCGATGACGACGTTCATTGGCATCCTCTCAACATGCGGACAGGGCCTTCGTGTCCAATGTTTGCGCTGGTTCGGACAAAGTTGGCGCAAGCTGTACAGCTCGAGGGGCGGCCAAAAGAGACAAAGCTGCGACAAGCCAGAGCGGCAGAAGTAGATCGAATGGCTCAGCTTCGGTGAGTCCGCGCACTAGAGCATAAACAACAAATGCAATGAGAGCACTGCGCGCGGAGGAATGCGGGAGCTGGCGGAAGAGCCGGTAGATGCTGCCATAGATGCCTGCCAGCAGTACAACGCCACATACGCCATAGGCGAAGAACTGCTGCAGTAACTCGTTCTCCGCATGACGCGCTTGAAAAAGCTCGCCGCCGAAGGGAGGCGCAGTGCGCCACATAGCATCGAAGCCATTGCCGAACCACGGATGGACGAGAGCCGCGTCGAGCGTCCAGGCCCAGATTGCCGTGCGGCCGGTGAGCGTCTCGGCCTGGTTGCCGGCGCTGGTGTAGACGTCGTAGTAGGCACTGAAGAGGCTCCAGAACGCGAGGGCGAGAAGGATTGCAGTGATGGAGATTATCCGGCGGCGAGAGCGGCTGACTGCGTGGTCGCTAAGCATGCGATAGACCATGCACACGAGGAGCGCGACCAAGGTGGACTTGCTGAGGCTGCGGATGAGAGTGACACCGAGGAACCACGGCACCGGTCGTATCGGCGCGTCATTGCGACTGGCGAGCAGGAGGCACATAAGGAACGAGAGTGCGCAAAGACTGCCAATCTGATTGGTGTTGAAGTAGTCGATGTCACCGAGACGAAGGTCTTCTGCCGCAGGCATGATCCAGGCGACTACAGCCAGGGCGCAGGATGCGGTGATGAAGCCCTTGAATAGCGAGTGCGCTAACTGTGCAGCTGGCATGCACTGTGCAAGCAGTAAGACCATGCCAACATCGCTGACGAGCGCAGCCCAGTAGAGTACCGACGAGGCAGATGAGGCACTCCACAGCAGGCTGCAACCGGAGAACATGAGATACACGAGAACCCATGCAAGAGGCCGTATTTTGAAAAGGCCGCCGGAGACGCGTGCTGGACCGAAGGCGTTGAACGCAGCGACGAGAGTCAGAAACGCGGCACACGCGAAGCCTGCGAGAACACCGGGCTCTGTGCCGATGCTTAGCCAACGAGCGGCGACGAAAACAAAGATGGTGCGGGCCGCGAAGTAGAAGCCTGTGCTGAATGCGATCACGGAGAACGGCGCGTGAACTTGCGGAGACGAATCGGTACACGGGTTGGAGACAAGGTAGGTCATGCGCGTGCCTAGGACCTTTTGGTAATGAAGGGCAGAGAGTGAAGTGCTACGGACACTTCGCGAGCGAATGCACGGCGTGCGTCCTGCGGATCGAGTTGAAGCCATTGGTGTTGGACCAGTAGAACGCAGCAAGCGAGGAATAAGATGACCAAGGTTGAAGCGAAGGTGAGGACGGTGCGCGGCGGGAAAGACTTCTTTTCAGGGATTCCGGGTGCGTCGATGATTCTGACGACGGGAATGTCCTTCGCTTCCTGAAGACGTGCAATTTCGTATTGCTGTATGAGGAGATCGTAAACAGTTTCCTGCACGTGTACCTCGCGATACAGGTTGGCGAAGGGCACAGCGAGGCGCGGCACCTGACGGAGAGGCAGATAGGATGTGGTTGCGCTTGCGTCGCTGCTTGACGTGGCTGCGGGAAGAGCCGGCGACCCGCCGATCTTCGCGAGCTCGCTCCGGAGCGATGCGATGCGCGCCTCAGAGGCGCGAACGCGAACGTTGGCGTCGCCATAGACCTGGCGGAGCGACTCCAGCTCACTTTGAGCAGCGATCAACTCGCCTTGCACTTTGGCTTCAGACTCAACGGTGGCACGAGCCTGTTCCTTTAGATCAATAGCGGCGTGCGAGCTGGAGAAGTCGCTCAGTGCGTTCTGTGCCTCCATAAGCTTGTCCTTCACTTCGGCGAGGCGCTTCTCGATGAAGATGCGCTCCTGACGCGCAGAGGAACTGCTAGTGCGATTGACAAGGATGTTGAGCTCGTCAAGGTATGCCTGGGTCATGTTGCGCGCACGGGCGGGGTCGGTGTCGCGCACGGATAAGGTAAGCACGCCGCTTTTCTTGTCCTGCGTGACGTGCGTGCGCCGGGCGAGAACCTTTGCAGTGTCGACGCGATAGCGCTTGCGATAGACCGACTGGAGTTGGAAACGGTCGATGATGCGGCTGGAGACGGTTCCACTCTGAAGGAGATCGACAAAGAGTGCGCCGTTGTTGCGGCCTCCCATGAGTCCGAGCGCGAGGCCACCGAGCGCATCACTGCCGAAGGTGCGGCCAGCGAGCGCTGCGAGCAAAGTGGAGTTGGAATCCGACATCTCGGGCGGCATGATGCGTGCCTGCGATATGTACATTTTGGGAATAAGGAATGCGATGGCCAGACTGACGACGAAAGCAATGCAAGTGATGCGGCCGAGCAAAACGCGCGCCTGCCAAAGTACGCGGAGATTGCGGAGCCAGTTGGGCGCAACCTCAGGTGAAGCAACTGAAATCGCTGCGCTTGCTTTGGCGGCGGATGCGTGGGCTTGCGTTTCCGTGGCCATGATTGCCTACAGTCCTGCAACAGCTGCAGCGATTGCCAGGGAGGCGGCAATTTGCGCGGTTGCCAGCAGATTGCGCCATGTGACTGATGGGCCGATGAACCTCTGCGGAACGACGATGGTGTCGCCTGGGTTGAGGTGTGTTGAGAGCACGTCGCGGCCAAACCAGCCTGCCGACCCGCGCCCGACAACAGCGCCGTTGGCGCGTACGACAAAGATCTCCTTTCGATTCGCAGTTGAAGTGACACCGCCTGCGCGCCCAAGATACCAGCCGGCAGAGCGGCCAGGAATAAAGGTGATGGCGGAAGGATTGAAGACCTGGCCGGTGACGAGAACGAAGCCCGGACGCTTGGGGATGCGAAGTGTATCGCCGCTACGGAGCTCGATGTCTGCAGGCGTTCCGGCCCAAAGAGTAACGTCAGATTCAATGTGAATCACGAGGCGCCCGGCAGCGGGCTGGCTGCGGAGCTGCGCGATGGCCTGCTGCTTTTGTTGCTGGATGAGCTGAAGCGTGGCGGCCTGTTCGCCACCTGACGCGCTGGGCGAGACGCGCGTGGATGCAGCACTTTCTTCGATTTGGCGAATGAGTTCTTCGCGGCTCTTTTCTTCAAGCGTTGCAACCTCAGGCCGGGTCAGAACTGCGCCCTCGGGGTAGGCTGTGGAGCGGAAACCACCAGAGCGACGGAGGACATCGCTGAGATGCTCGCCCTCTTGAAACCCGTAGCTGCCAGGATGCGCGACCTCGCCTTCAAGAATGACGGAAGCACCGATATCGTTCCATCCGGTGAGCTGGTGGATAGTGAGCACGTCACCGGGCTTGAGCGGAACGTCGGAAGCCTGGTCGCGTTTGAGCACCGCATTGCCGACGGCGACGTCCTGGCGCTGTACCACGACGCGCGTGCCGTCTTCGATCTTGTAGCTGGCGAGGTCTGCGCGATCGATGAGTGCATCGCGCTTGAAACCTCCGGCTGTACGAACGAGATCGGAGGCGGTCATGCCTTTGAACATCGGGTAGTCGCCGGGGCGTTGCACTTCTCCGCGAATGGAAACCATAGATGGGTCGAGCTCGTAGCGTCCGTAAATCCGGACGGTGTCAAATGGTTGCAAAGGCGCATTTGTGTTACCTATAAGCAGATCGGGAATATTGAAGGCGATGGTCTCGGGGTGCAGGTCCGGTGGAACGAGGCGAACGATTTCGCCGCGATCGGCAGGCTCAGGAAGCAGGTCCTGATAGCTGCGCAGGACATCGCTGAGCTGCATTCCGTCGCGGTAGGCGATCTTGCCGGGGCGGGCAACGTGGCCCTGCAGATAGACAGCGCGCTCGCTGTAAGGCAGAACAGATGCAACGCGTACGCGATCGCCATCCTGCACGGCGACAGCGTTGAACGCAGCAGTTGCGGAGGAGATCTCGGTACCTGTTGCGGCGGGGACGGCGAACTCCTCACGGCGCTGGTTGGCGACGACGCGGTCGATGGTGATGTGACTGAGCGATGCGGCAACGGTGAGGCCGCCTGCGTCATCGAGCACCGCGGTGAGATTCTTCTCGTCTCTCAGTTCATAGATTGCAGGACGTCTGACGGCTCCTGCGATGGCAACTTGCGGGCCGACTGGCGGAACCAGCAGAGTGTCGCCAGACTCGAGGCGGTCATCAGTGGGCCGGATGCCGTGCAGCATGAAGTCGTAAAGGTCGATTTCGCCGAGCAAGATTTGATTACGCAGATGGCGCAGGATTCTGAGCGAGCCAATAGCGGTCGGTCCTCCGGCGGCGAACAAAGCAGTAATCGGCGAGGCAAGCGCACTAATCTCGTACGCGCCCGGACGTTGCACATCGCCGACGACATAGATGCGGATGGAGCGCACTTGTGCAACGGAGACGGCGACCTTGGCGTTGCGGAATTGCGCCTGCATGGCTGCCGCGATAAGATCTTGCGCTTTTTGCAGCGTGAGTCCTGCAACCGGGAGCAGCCCAGCTTCAGGCAGTGAGACGCGTCCCTCGCGGTCTACGATGCGAAGGTTGGTTTGCGAAACGCCGCCCCAGAGAGTGATGTTCAACTGGTCGCCTGGCCCGATTACGTAATTGGGACTC
>DATMUN010000019.1:0-2162 GCA_035563895.1 Occallatibacter sp.
CGGAGCGCCATGTGTCTTTTCCGACTGGTTGTCTGGCCTACCAGGCGAATATCAGCTTTGCTCGACCGATCCGCATTAAACAATATTCCGGACCGACAGTTCACGGACGCTTCATTTGGAGCACTTCAGCGGAAACCCTTGCACTCAATGGTGCCGGAATCACGCGACTTCCCCTCCCCGGCGGCTGCGAAGTGCATTGGTTGGATTCTACGAAAAAGGAACATATTGGAGTCGTTGAACGACGCGAGATGGACGGAGACGGTCTTTGGTCGTATCGTATCGTGAATGAAAGCGGGGTTCACGTCGTAGATGAGGCACATTTAGCCCCCCTGAGCCCTTCTTGCGATGATCCTTTATGCCTGTTGCGAAATCTCCTGTGGTCTGGCGCGGCATTTTTCGCTCGTCGATCGAAATTCCAAAAGATGCGTCAAAGTTGGTTGGCGCAGACACAAGGGACACCCGGCATTCTCGGCGCACGCATACGCCCCCTACCACACCAGTTAGCGGCGGTCCGAAGGGTTCTGGGCGAGGGATCTCCCCGGTTTCTGTTAGCGGACCGTGGTGGAACTAGCTGATTTTGCACGACGTGCGGTATTGCCGGGTCCGCGATCTTACAAAGTGCCTGGCTTCTGCCGCGCAGATGCGGCTTCGACAAAACCGGTGGTGAGCATTCCGACGCGAGAGCCGCAAAAAGATTGGCAAAATGTGCTTGCCAAGGCGGTTTCTCAACTCTCGCGGCGTGCCCGCACCCAGCAACTGGCGCAGGATCAGGCTCAGGTTGAAAGCACCCACAGGAACCAACTGTCGCTTCAAAATGTTGTCTCGTCCGCGCAGGTGGCAGCGCCGCAGGCCGCCCGTCTCGTAGCAGTGCGCGAAGCTGCGTTCGACGAACTCGCCGCGCCGCCGCAGTAAACTCTTGCCGTACTCGCCCCGCACCCGCCGCCGGTTCGCATACACCGCTTGTTGCTCAGCCGGCTTGCCCGCCCAATTCCGCTGCCCCTTCTGTTTCTTTTCCGGAATGTAACTGCGAACCTCGTAACGCTTCACCCGCTTGATCACCGCGCCGCTGTGGTAGCCCTTGTCCGTCACCAACTCTTCAATCCCACTAACCTTCACCTTGGGCTTATCATCGGGCCGCAACTCGGCCCCGCGCCCGATCTGCTCCGCCACCGCCATGCCCGCCTCGCACAACGTCTGGTCCAGCGTGGTGGGGTCGCCCTGGTCGGCACCCTGCAGCGTCACCGCCACCACTGCGCCTGTGTCCAGATCGACCGCGTGCTCGGCCTTGTGCGCCAAGTGCGTGCGCCCGTCCTTCATCTTCGCGATCCGCGCATCCTCGTCCGCCGGACTCTTCCAGTCCTTGTTGGACGTGCGTTTCTTGCGCTTGCGATCCAGTCGTGCCAAGTCTTCGCGGCTTGGGGTTTCGATACCCGACGCCTTCGCCAATCCGCGCAGAAACTCCTCGTAGCTCTCTCCCGTGTCGCGCCGCACGATCGAGCGCATCGCCGCGTTGGCTTCCAGCGTCGTCGCATCGATGGCGATCCGCTGGCCCTGCAACAGCCCACGATCCGCCAACACCCCCAGCACCCAGCCGAACACTTCCCGATGGGTGTCCAGATCGATCAGCCGCCGCGTCCGCGAGATGGTGGAGTGGTCTGGGGTGTACTCGTCCAGCGCAATGCCCACAAAACGCCGCAGCGCCAGTGAGTCCGCCAACCGCCAAGCTATGCCGCGCTCCGCCCCGATGCCCTCGAAATACCCGAGCAGCAGAGAACGAAAGTAGATCCCCGGCGTCAGCGAGGGCCGCCCGTACTTGACTGCACAGAACTTCGCACACCGAGCCTCGACAAACTCGTCAAAGCGCTCAGCTTCCAGCAACTCATTTAGCTTCTGGTAGAAGGGATGCCCCGGCGCGGTTGCCAACTCGGTGTGCGCGATCCACAATCCCTCTTGCTTCTCCCGCTGCTTGCGCGTGCCCATCGCCATACGGCGATTCTACGAACAAGATCTGTGGATACCTCAGACGTTTTTGCCTACGAATCCAGACTTGCACCACGGGCTGCTAGCGACACCCACATTCAAACACCAGTGGGAAAATGAAAAAAGCGCTCGGAAATCTCGACACAACCGGAAGGAGGCGACGGTTTAATGGCAGCGACAAT
>DATMUN010000020.1:0-11303 GCA_035563895.1 Occallatibacter sp.
GCCGCCGAGCTGGTCATCAGGATCGGCCTGAAGCGCAGCATGCACGCCTGGAAGATCGCGTCATACGGCTCCAAGCCCTTCTCCCGCTCCATCTGCAACGCGAAATCGATCATCATAATGGCGTTCTTCTTCACAATGCCGATCAGCAGAATGATTCCGATGATGGAGATAATGTTGAGGTCCGTATCGAACAGCACCAGCGTGATCACCGCGCCCAGCGAGGCCGACGGCAGCGTGGTAAGAATCGTGATCGGATGCACCAGGCTCTCGTACAAAATCCCCAGTACGATGTAGATCGCGAAGATCGCCGTCGTGATCAGCAGCGGCTCGCTATTCAGCGTCGCCTGATACTGCTGCGCCGTTCCGCTGAACGTGCCGTGCACACTCGCCGGAATATGCAGGCTGCTCTCCAGCGCATGCACCTGCGCAGAGGCCTCGCTCAAGGACACGCCCTGTGCCAGGTTGAACGAGATCGTCGACGACGGATACAGCCCCGTGTGATTTACCGAGAGCGGCGCCGTTCGCGGCTGCATCGTACTCACCGCGTCCAGCGGAACAGTCCCCGACGAATTTTCGATAAACGTGTGCTTGAACGTGTCCGGTCCCTGCGTAAACTGTGGCTGCGCCTCCAGCACCACGTGATACTGGTTCATCGTCTTGTAAATCGTCGAAACCTGCGCCTGCGAAAACGAGTAGTTCAGCGTGTCGTCGATAGTCGATGGTGTCAGTCCCAGCCTCGCCGCAGAAAGCCTGTCGTACGTCAAATAGCTCTCCAGGCCCCCTGCCTGCATGTCGGAGTTGATATCCACCAGCGCCGGCAGCTTCATCATCCCGCGCGTAATAATCGGCACATACTTGCGCAGATCCGCAGTCGTGTCCGCCTGGATCGTGTACTGATACTGCGAGTTCGACTGCCGTCCGCCCACGCGCAGATCCTGCGCCGCCATCAGAAACGTCTGCGCTTCCTTGATCGCCATCAGCTTGGGGCGAAGCCGATTCACAACTGCCGTCGAGCTCACATGCCGCTCCTGCAGTGGCTTCAGCGAAATAAACATGAAGGCGCTGTTTGAAGTCCCCATGCCGCCGCCCGTAAATCCCACCACGTTCTGCACCGCCGGGTCGGAGCGGACGATCGCGACGCTCTGCTTCAGCGCCTTGTCCATCTTGGCAAACGACGCATCCTGCGAGCCCTGCACGCCGCCCATCACCACGCCGTTATCCTGCTGCGGAAAGAACCCCTTCGATATCCGGAACAGGTACACCACATTCAGCACAATCGTGACGGCAAAGATCACCAGCACCAGCGCCGAGTGATCGCGCAGCACCCACTTCAAACTGCGCTCGTAGCCTCGCAGCAACCGCTCAAACGCGTTCTCGACAATGCGATAGAGCGTCCCATGCGGCTTCCCATCGTGCGGCCGCAGCAGCAGCGAGCAGAGCACCGGCGTGGTCGTCAGCGAGAGCACCATCGAGATCATCACCGCCACCGACAGCGTCACCGCAAACTCGCGGAACAGTCGTCCGATCACACCGCCCATAAAGAGAATCGGGATGAACACCGCCAGCAGCGACGCCGTGATTGAGAGAACCGTGAACCCAATCTCTTTCGCGCCCTTCAGCGCCGCCTCCAGCGGCTGCATCCCCTCTTCCAGGTAGCGCGTAATGTTCTCCATCACCACAATCGCGTCGTCGATCACGAATCCCGTCGAGATCGTCAGCGCCATCAGCGACAAGTTGTCCAGCGAGTAGCCCAGCAGATACATGATCGCGAACGTGCCGACCAGGGAAGCAGGAACCACGATGCCCGGAACGATCGTCGAACGCCATCCGCGCAGAAAGACGAACACCACCAGCACAACAAACACCACCGAGATGATGAGCGTCTTCTCCACTTCGTGCAGCGACGAGCGAATCGTCGTCGTCTGATCGAGAATCATCGTCAGCTTCTGTCCCGCCGGAATCGATGCCTGTAGCGTCGACATCTGCGCCTTGATGCGGTCCACCGTCTGCACGATGTTCGAGCCCGGCTGCTTGAAAACAATCAGGCTCACCGAATCCACGCCATTCACATATCCGCCCGACCTGGTGCTCTCCGTCGAGTCCACCACGTCCGCCACATCGCGCAGCCTCACGGCGTTGCCGTTCTTCGTCGCAACAATCAGGTCGCGATAATCCGCAGCCTTCGAGATCTGGTCGTTCGGGTAAAGATACGTAATCGTCTGCGCGTCAGAGATGCTGCCCGTCGGCGTGTGCGCGTTCTGGTTTTTCAGGAACGTCGCCACATCGCTGAGCGAGATGCCGTAGTGCTGCAGTTGCAGCGGATTGATCTCCACACGCACCGCGGGCAGCGACGATCCGCCAACCTCCACCTCGCCCACACCCTGGATCTGCGAGAGCTTCTGCACAAGGATCGTCGACGCCGAGTCATACATCGCGCCCTTGTCATACGTCTTCGAGCTCAGCCCCAGAATCACGATCGGCGCATCCGACGAGTTGAACTTCCGGTACGTCGGATTTGAGGGCATGTTCGTCGGCAGATACGTCCGCGCCGCGCTGATCGCCGCCTGCACATCACGCGCCGCGGCATTGATGTTCCTGTCCAGGTCAAACTGCAGCGAGATGCTCGTCGATCCCGTCGAGCTCTGCGACGTCATCTCCGTCACATCGGCAATATGACCCAGCTGGCGCTCGAGCGGCGTTGCCACCGCCGCCGCCATCACCTCCGGGCTCGCGCCCGGCAGATTCGCCTGCACAAACAGCGTCGGCGAGTCCACCTGCGGCAGCGGCGACACCGGCAGCACACTGAATCCCACAGCGCCGGCAAGCACCAGCCCGATGGTCAGCAGGATCGTGGCCTTTGGCCGTCGAATGGCGGGGGCAGAGAAGTTCATGCCTCGCCCTCCGCCGGCGCAACCTTTGTTGCCACCGCAGCCTTGCGCGCGAACCGCTCACTCAACCGGTCAAACCACAGATAGATCACCGGCGTCGTGTACAGCGTCAGCACCTGGCTCACCAGCAGTCCGCCCACCATCGCGATACCCAGCGGCCGGCGCAGCTCCGCGCCAATGCCCGTGCCAAATGCCAGCGGCAATCCCGCAAACAGCGCGGCCAGCGTGGTCATTAGGATCGGCCTGAAGCGCAGCAGGCACGCCGAGTAGATCGCCTCGCGCGGCGGCTTGCCTTCATCGCGCTCCGCCTGCAGTGCAAAGTCCACCATCATGATGCCGTTCTTCTTCACAATGCCGATCAGCAGCACAATGCCGATAATGCCCACGATACCCAGGTCCTGCTTGAACATCATTAGCGCCAGCAGCGCGCCCACGCCCGCCGAAGGCAACGTCGACAAAATCGTCAGCGGATGAATGTAGCTCTCATACAGCACACCCAGCACGATGTACACCGTCACCAGCGCAGCCAGCACCAGCAAGCCCTCGTTCGTCAGGGAGTTCTTGAACGAAGCCGCCGTTCCCTGGAACCCCGTCTGCGCATTCACAGGCAGGTTCAGGCTCTTCTCTGCTTTCTCAATTGCATCCACCGCTTGGCTCAAATGCGCATTAGGAGCCAGATTGAACGAGATCGTCACCACTGGAAACTGCGCTTGGTGTGAGATCGTCAGCGGCTTCAGCGTCCGCTTCATCGTGACAAACGCAGCAAGCGGCACCGGCGTTGTAGACGACGAACTCGTGGAGCTCGATGCACTGCTGCCTGACCCGCTCGTGCTGCCTGTAGTCGACTGCGAGCTGCTGCTCGACGTAGCCTGCAACACCGTTCCAGTCGAACTGCTCGAGGATGAGCTGCTGCCCGTAGAACTCGACAGCTGGCTCGAAGCCGAAGTTGTCGCGAGCGTCGAACTGCTCGATGTAACCGCGCTCACCCCTTGCGTCGACGAAGCCGTCAACTGCGAAGTGCTGCTCGTGCTGCCACTCGAACTCGACGTGCTCGAACTGCTGCTCGACCCCTGCAGATAGATATCCTGCAAGCGCTCAGGATCGCTCTTGAACTGCGGCAGCGCTTCCAGAATCACATGATATTGATTCGTCTGCGTATAGAGTGTCGTCGCCTGCCGCTGGCCGAATGCGTCATACAGCGTGTCGTCCAGCGTCTGCGGAGAGATGCCCAGGCGCGATGCCGTTACGCGATCGATGTCCAGCTGCAGCGCATTTCCATTCGGCTGCTCGTCGGTCGCCACGTCCTCAATCTCAGGAATCGTCTTCAGTTTCGCGACCAGTTTGTCGGTCCACTCCTTCAGCTCCTCCTGGTTCGGGTCCTCTATCGTGTACTGAAACTGCGTCCGGCTCACACGGTCTTCCACCGTCAAATCCTGCACCGGTTGCAGATACGCCTTGATTCCGGTCACGCCATTCAGCTTGGGACGCAAACGCCGCATCACGTCGCTTGCGCTAATGTGCCGCTCAGCCAGCGGCTTCAGCGTAATCTGCATGCGACCGCTGTTCACCGTGGTATTCGTTCCGTCGATGCCTACCATTGACGAGAGCGACTCCACCGCCGGGTCCTCCAGCACAATGCGCGCAAGCTGCGCCTGCCGCGAAGTCATCGCATCAAAACTGGTTGCCTCAGGCGCCTCGGTTATCACCTGAATCAACCCCGTGTCCTGAATAGGGAAGAAGCCCTTCGGAATGTAGTAGTAGAGCAGGCCCGCTCCAATGACCGTTGCAAGCGCGACCATCAGCGTTGCAAACTGGCGCTCCAGCACCCACTTCAGCGTGCGCCCATAGAACGCAATCACCCGCTCAAACACGCCCTCCGACCAATGGTAGAACCGTCCCTGCTTCTCCGTCGGAACATGCTTCAGCAGCTTTGAGGCCATCATCGGCGTCAGCGTCAGAGACACAATCGCCGACACAATAATCGTCACCGCCAGCGTCACCGCAAACTCGCGGAACAGCCGTCCCGTAATGTCGCTCATAAACAGCAGCGGAATCAGCACCGCTACCAGCGACACCGTCAGTGAGACGATCGTGAATCCAATCTCCTTTGCACCGCGCAGCGCCGCCTCAAGCGGCGGCAATCCTTCTTCCAGATAGCGGCTGATGTTCTCCACCATCACGATCGCATCGTCCACCACAAATCCGGTTGCAATCGTCAGCGCCATCAGCGAAAGGTTGTTCAGGCTGTAGCCCAGCTTGTACATCACGGCAAACGTGCCGATCAGCGACAGCGGCACCGCCACCGATGGAATAATCGTCGCCCGCCACGAACGCAGAAACAGGAAGATCACCATCACCACCAGGCCGATGGTGAGTGACAGCTCAAACTCCACATCTTCCACCGACGCACGAATCGTCGTCGTGCGGTCCGACAGAATCTTCACTTCCACCGCTGCCGGCAGTGTCGCCTGCAGCTGCGGCAGCAGCGTCTTGATCGAGTCGACCACCTTGATCGTGTTCGCCGTCGACTGCCGCCGAATGTCCACAATGATCGCCGGCGTCTCGTTCATATACGCCGCGCGCTGCGAGTCTTCAACGCTATTGATTACGTTGGCCACATCATGCAGCGCCACCGCCGAGCCATTCTTGTACGACACGACGATGTTCTTGTATTGATCCGCCGAAGTCAGCTGGTCATTCGCATCAATCGTGAACGCCTGCTGTGCTCCACTCAGCGAGCCCTTCGCACCATTCACGCTCGTACCCGTAATCGCCGTGCGAATATCTTCGAGCGTCAGGCCATACGAAGAGAGCGCCGCCGGATTCGCCTGAATGCGAACCGCCGGCTTCTGCCCGCCCTCGACAGTCACCAGACCCACTCCGCTCAGCTGCGAAATCTTCGGCGCAAGCCGCGTGTCCGCCAGGTCCTGCAGCTGCGGCAACGCCAGTGACTTCGAAGTCAGCGCCAGAGTCAACACCGGCGCATCCGCCGGGTTGGTCTTGCTATAGGTCGGCGGAATCGGCAGATCGCTCGGCAGATAGCTCGTCGCCGAGTTGATCGCCGCCTGCACTTCCTGCTCGGCCACGTCGATGTCTTCGCGCAGCGAGAACTGCAGCACCACTACCGACGCTCCGCCCGACGACGTCGACGTCATCTGCGAGAGCCCCGGAATCTGACCGAACTGCTTCTCCAGCGGCTCCGTCACGGTCGACGCCATCACATCAGGGCTCGCGCCCGGATAGAACGTCTGCACCTGAATCGTCGGATAGTTCACCTCCGGCAGCGCGGAGATCGGCAGCTGCAGATAGGCGACAAGCCCAACCAGCAGGATTGCCACCATCAGCAGGACCGTTGCCACCGGCCGGATAATAAAAGGTCGTGAAATATTCATGACCGCGGTCCAGGGAGCCCGGCTGCTGATCCTGCGCCGGACTGCGCCACAGTCGCGCCATCCTGCAGACGATCAAAGTTGCTAGTCACAACGGTGTCCCCAACGTTGAGGCCATCAATCGCAGAACGACTCTGCTCTGAACCGAGAACCGACACATTCTGAATGGCCACTGTGTTGTTGGCCTTCACTACATAAACGAATGCCTGCTGACCGTTGTATTGAATCGCCACGGTCGGAATCAGCCGCGCCTGATCCAGCTTGTCCACCACCAGCCGCGCATTCACAAACTGGTTCGGAAAGAGCTCATTCTTTGCATTGCTGAACTGCGCACGAAGCCGCACCGTTCCCGTGCTCGTATCCACCTGGTTGTCCAGGCTCAGCAGCTGGCCCGTGGTCAGCTTGCTCGTCTGCGCACGGTCATACAGATCCACCTGCAGATCGCTGCGCTTGTTCAGCTGCTTCTGGATCTGCCCCAGATGATCCTCGGCAACCGAGAACACCACCGTGATCGGATCGAGCTGTGTAATCGTTGCGATCGTGCTTGAGCTGCCCGAGAAGATCGTGTTGCCCGGATCGACAAGTCGCAACCCGATGCGACCGTTGATCGGCGCCACGATGCGCGTATAGCCAAGCTGCACTTCGTCGTACTCCACCGTGCCTTCGTCGTTCTGCACCGTGCCCTCGTCCTGCTGCACGGTGGCCTCCTGGTCAGAGACCGTCTGCTCGGCGATGGCGTTCTCCTTCAGTGCATCCTGATAGCGCTTCAGGTTCAGCTTCGCCTGTTGCAGCGTCGCGCGATCTCGCGCCAGGTTGCCCTGCGCCTGCTTCAGCTGCGCCTGCAGAGGCCGCGGATCGATCTCCGCCAGCAGCTCGCCCTTATGCACGATCTGACCCTCGCGGTAATGCACCGCAAGCAGAACGCCGCTCGCCTGGCTGTAGACGTTCACCGTCTGCAACGGCGTAACCGTGCCCAGCGCATCCAGATAGACATTCATCTGGCCGCTCTCGACCTTCGCCGCCGTCACCGACACAGCAGACGACGAGCCGGCCTTCATCCCGCCGCCAGCTCCCGGAGGACCACCCGGCCCCACGGCCACTGCCTGCTTGTGAAGAAGCGGAAGTGCGAGTGCAACGCAAATGGCAAGCGCGAGCAGCGCTGCAAGCCAGAACCGCCGCTTGCGAGGCGCGGCGGGCGGCTGGTCCTGTTCGTTCGAGTTGTGTCTCTGTTCAGTCAGCATCTCATGCCTTCAAAAATCAAAATTCCGTAAATGCAGTCCGGCGCTTGCGTGGATCCGGTCGACCTCTTTGGAACGCGAACTTCGCCAAGGGATAGAGGCGTTTCCCTTTCGGATGATGAAGAGTAGTCCCGTCACAAAAGTAAAGTCCACAACTTCCATCCGGAGCGTTACGTTTCCGCGCCTTCTCAACCTGCTCATCGCGCGGCCGCTGCTTGATCGCGCGGGAAGGTTCCCCCAAAGCTGGGTACAGTCGCCTGTATTCCACTGTCCCTCCCGCTCCTTCAAGAAGAACGCGAATCATCCAACCGTGCGGTCACATCGAGTAACAATGCGTAAAGATTTGTAACAGGTATCTTTGTGACGATTTGTTACATTTCTGCTGTGTATTTGCGCTCAGAATCGTCGTAGCCTTGTAGCGAGGCTTCAGTGGACGACTTACTCCTGATCGACGATGATGTCGAGCTCTGCTCGATGCTCAAGGAATATCTCGGCAAGAATGGATTTCGTGTACACACCGTGTATCGCGGAGACAGCGGCCTCGTGGCAGCACAGGAGGGAGCCTGGTCCCTCATTCTGTTAGACGTCATGCTGCCTGGCATGGATGGCTTTGAGGTCCTCAAGCGCATCCGCGCCACCTCGTCCGTCAATGTCCTCCTGCTCACTGCTCGCGGAGCAGACATCGACCGCATCACGGGCCTGGAGAGCGGCGCCGACGACTATCTCCCCAAGCCCTTCAATCCACGCGAGCTTCTTGCGCGCATACGCGCCATCCTCCGTCGCAACATCGGCACGCCGGTCCCGTCGCTCGCGCTTCACGTTCAGGATCTCGAGCTCGATCCCGCCGCGCGCCTCGTTCTCTTCAAGGGCAACAAGATCGATCTCACCGACGTTGAGTTCGGACTGCTCGAAGCACTCATGCGCTCGCCCGGCAAAGTCGTCAATCGCGACGACCTCTCAGAGACCGTGCTCGGCCGCAAGTTCGACCCCATGGATCGCAGCCTCGACATGCACGTCAGCCGCCTGCGCAAAAAGCTCGTGCAAGACGGCGCACCAGAGGACCAGGTCAAGACCATCCGCGGCATCGGTTATCAACTCGCCGTCAGCCGCGCCCACACCGCTACCGAGGCTTAACCAGATGCGCAGCCTGTTCTTCAAAATCTTCATCATCTTCTGGATTGCACAGAGCCTCATCTTTGTTCTTTCCACGGCCCTCATCATTCGCCATCGCGTTCCTCATCCAGAGTTCGTCCTCAACGCGCTCTTCAATGAAGTTCAAGCCGAGTCGCTCTCCGCAACCGAAGCCTTCGAGTCCGGCGGCTGCTCCGCGCTCAACGCGATGGCCCAGAAGAACGAAGGCGTCTTTGTACTGCAAGATGCGAATGGCGCAGCGGTATGTCCTGCGTCGCACCCACTCGTCCTCCCGGACGAGATGCGCACCGCGACCCAGACCATCGGCAAGCGTGTGGGCGATCAGTACCTGTGGCGCGTCCCTGTCACTTCCGCATCGGGAAAGAGATACTTCTTCCTCCTCACCGTGCAGCGGATCGAGAAGCAGCCCTCCTTGTATCAGGACGTCCTCCACTTCACCTTTCCTCAACTGCCCGTCGCCATCGCCGTCAGCGGTGTCACCACCTTCGCTCTCGTGCTGATCTTCTCGCGCCCAGTCAACCGCTTGCGCAAGGCCGCGCGTGCTCTCGCACAGGGCAACCTCTCCGCGCGTGTGCAACAGCCGCCGCAATTCCCAGCCTTCAGCGGCGACGAGTTCCACGCGCTGGTCCATGACTTCAACCACATGGCCGAGCGCCTCCAGTCGCTCGTCGACGCACAAACACTGCTCCTGCGCGATGTCTCGCACGAACTGCGTTCGCCTCTCGCCCGCCTCAGCGTCGCGCTCGAGCTCTCCCGCGAAGACGCAGACCCCGCAATGGCCACGCATCTCGACCGCATTCAGCGCGAAGCCGAGCGCCTCAACCACCTCATCGGCCAACTGCTAACACTCTCATCCATGGAAGCCGTCGAGAACATCCAGACCTTCGAGCCCGTGCAGTTAAAATCGCTACTCGAAGAGATGCTTCCCGACGCCGAGTTCGAGGCGAAGATGCGCGCCGCCTCCGTAGAGCTCGATGCCAGCTGCGACTGCGTAGTTGAAGGCCGGCGCGAGCTCATCTACAGCGCCATCGAAAACATCGTGCGCAACGCCATCCGCTACACCGCCCAGGGCTCCACGGTTGAGATTCGCCTGCGCCGCGCCTCCGAATCCTCCGCGCCCGTCGCAATCATCGAGATCAGCGATCGCGGCCCCGGCATTCCTGCAGGCGAACTCGAATCGATCTTCCGCCCCTTCTATCGCGTCGACCAGGCCCGCAGCACAGATACCGGCGGCGTCGGTGTCGGGCTCGCCATCGCCGATCGCGCCGTCAAGCTTCACGGCGGTCAAATCTGGGCCATCAATCGGCAGGGCGGCGGAACAACAGTGCAAATTCGCCTCCGCATCGCCGACACAAAGCATCCGCGGCAGGCGGACTCGCCCACGATCACGAGTGCCTTTTGACCCGAAGCAGCACCACCCCATGCCCGCTCACCGTCGCGGATGAAACATCCGAGGTCTTCCCCAACTCCGCATGCGCCCACAGGTCGCGCACCGCATCGCTCTTGCCTACACCAACCGCAGCCCACGGCAGCACCGCGCGCATCTCTTCGCTGCTGTGGTTAAACACCGCCACCGCAACATCGCCTGACTCCAGCGGCTTCACCCACACCTCGATCTCGCCATCGCTGCTCACGCGCTTCCCACCCGCGCCCAGCGCGTCCTGGTCAATCGCAATCACTTCCTTATTCAGCAGGATCGCAGCAATCTCCGGACTCATCGCGCGAATGTCATTGCCCGCAATCAGCGGAGCCGCCACCATCGCCCACAAGCTGAAGTGCGTCTTGTACTCGTCAACAGACATGCCGCCATTCCCCACCTCCAGCATGTCCGGATCGTTCCAGTGCCCCGGCCCCGCGTAGTCCGCAAGCTCGCTCTGCTTAAAGCCGATCGATGACATCGAAGCATACCGGTCGCGAATGTCGAACGTGGTGCGCCACAGGTTCGCGCCCACCTGCGGCCCCCACTTCTCCACCTCCGCGCGCCCATACTGGCACAGCGCATACACCAGCGGCCTGCCCGCAGCCTCCAGCGCCGCGCCCATCTTCTGATACGCAGCCTGCATATCGCCGTCTTTCCAAACGCGCGACGCCGTGCACCAGTCGTACTTCAGATAGTCCATGCCCCACGCGGCAAACGTCCGCGCGTCCTGCTCCTCGTACCCGTAGCTGCCTTCAAACCCTCCGCAGGTCCGCGGCCCCGGCGATGAGTAGATACCAATCTTCAGTCCCTTCGAGTGAACGTAATCCGCCAACGCCTTCATGTCTGGAAAGTTCGCATTCGCCTGCAGATTCCCGCTCGCGTCGCGCGCGCCCTGCCACCCGTCGTCGATGATGACGTACTCGTACCCCGCGTCTTTCATCCCGCCCGCAGCCATCGCATCCGCAATGCCGCGCACCGTCGCATCGTCAATGTGTGTCTGGAATTTGTTCCAGCTGTTCCAACCCATCGGCGGTGTCTTCGCCAGCCCGTTGTACTTCACCGCATGCAGCGCCGGAAGCTCCACACGCGGCAGCTTCGCATAGTCCACTGAGGGCGCACGAAACGACGGCGTCGGCGTCCCACGCACCGCCGTCACCGGCCCCATCTGGAAGCCGCCCGATCCGCCAGGAGGGCCACCCGCGGGAGGAGCTCCGCC
>DATMUN010000021.1:0-2268 GCA_035563895.1 Occallatibacter sp.
ACAATCGCGGAAGAAGGGGCTGTCCGCCTAATGGCCAATCTCCATTGGGACGGGTTTTCGGCATCGACGCGTCGCCTAGCCTAACTTCGCCGATTCGAGCATTTTTGGACACCTAAGTATCTGAGTTTGCTGGAGCCGACCCCTGAAGGTCGGCACTACAGCGGGGTCGGCGGCACAGGCGCGGCGGTAATTTTAGGGGGTGGTTGGGCGGGCAGCTCCAGTTTTAATTTCTTCAGTAACAAACTGAGCTCGGCTTCGGGCTCGGTATAGCGGGTGAGCACCAGTTCGCGGCCATCAGTAGTCGGCAGATGCACGTCGATCATCTGCATCACGGCAAACTTCTCCAACACGCTGCGCGGCGTCAGCCCCGGCGCCAGCGCGTGCAGGCGCCGCGCCAGCGTGACGTGCAGGCAATACGCCAAGAAGGCGATGAAGACATGGGCCTCGATGCGCGCCTCGAGCTGGTGAAAGACCGGCCGGATCGCGAGATCGCCCTTGAGGTTCTTGAACGCCTCCTCGACTGCCCCCAGTAGCAGATAATGGCTCCACAGCTTGGCCGGATCTTCCTCGACGAGATTGGTGCGCAACAGATAGCGGCCTTCGCGCAAGCGTGTCTGCTGCAGTTTGTTGCGATCGAGGCGATAGCTGAAAGTGGCTGCCTCTGCGGCAATCTCGATCGTGACCAAGCGCCAGGCGGTGCGCGACTGATCGCGCGCGGCGCCGAGTTTCATCAGCAGTTCCTCACGCGTCAGCCGCATCGTCGACAGTTGCTTGAGCCGCGCCCACAACCGCTTGAGCTGGCGTCGCCGAATCGCTCGCTCTTTGGCGACGCGATCGCGGCTTTGCGCCAGGACGTAGAGCTCGCCTTCTTGCGCCAACAGCTTGACCTGCACGCCGGGTCGCGCCTGTTGCCACGGCTGGGCGATGAGATGTTTCTCCAAGCGCGTCAGGCGGCCCTTCGGCGTGCCCACCAGGTAATGCACCGGGGGGTCGGCAGCGCGCATCTCGGCGAGCACCTCCTCGGTCGGCACGCCGCGGTCCATCAGCCAGATCCGACGCGCCTTGCCGTATTGCCGCTCGATCCGCTCGAGAAAGCCCCGCAACGTCGTCTTGTCCGCGGTGTTGCCGGGCAGCACCTCATAGGCCAGCGGCAGACCTTCGGGGGTCACCACCAGGGCGATGATAATCTGCACACAATCCGGCCGGTGATCGCGCGAGTACCCAAACCGCCGCTTGTCCCCTTCCGGAAATGGAGGATCCGCCTCGAAATAGGTGCTCGTGAGGTCGTAAAGCAGCACGTCGTAGCTGATGTTGAATAGATCGCGCCACCGCCCCACCAGATGATCGAACACCGCTTGCTTGTGCCCTAGCAGCCGGTCGTGACAGCGGTACAGCTTGTGGATTTCCGCCAGCCTGGCATCCTCACCCAGCAGATCGGCCAGCGCGCTGCGCTGAAACCACTCACGATGCAGGCGCCATTCGCTGCCCGGCGCCAGCAAGCGGTAGGCGACCAGTACGAACAGCACCTGATCCCAATGCGTCCCTTTGCGGCTCACTCCCAGTTGTGCCGACCAGAACTGATCGAGCTGCAGCTCGCGCCACAGCATCAGTGCCAGCCAGCATGCGCCCCACTGCCGTGGCCGACGCAGACGCAATTCCGACAGTCTGACGCCGACCACCGAAGCATCCGTCAGCAGCCCCTCGACACGGTCTTCCGGAAACAGGGACAGTGTCCGCGGCCGCGCGGCGCCATCCTCCAAAACCTCGATCGATCGCCGCCAAGCCAATTCCTGCGAATCGTTGATCTCGCCCAGATACAGCACGTGCCGCTGCACCATGCGCCCGCCAGCGACACGCGTGTTCTCGACAACGCTCCAATAGCGATGTTGCTTGCCATCCTTCCGGCGGACTTTGCAGCGCAAGAACATGATGGCCGCCAATTATCAGCACATTGGCGGCCATGAGAATAGACTTGGTCGGCACTACAGCCGATTTTCGGCGTTTTGGTCACCCGCAGACCTTACCGATCAATCACTTGCTCTGCGAAAATCGCAGAACGCAGGGTCGAATGGGCGAAGTCGGGCTAGCCCCTTCGGTGATGATGTCGATAAACGCCTTGCGGTCCAAACTCAGTGCCATCGCACGCCGCAGATCTCGATTGTCAAAGGGCGCCGCCGCGGGGTTGATGAGCAGCGTACGCGGCACGTTGGTCGGCACCACCTCACACACAGCCTGAGGCGCCTGGCTCTTGACGTCCTTGAGGAGCGG
>DATMUN010000022.1:0-2511 GCA_035563895.1 Occallatibacter sp.
TTTCCATGATCGTCCGCTTCACCTTGCGCCCCAGCTCCAGCGCCGCCAGAAGCGGCCGCTCGCGCCCCATTAGCCGGCACGCCATCTCGTCAATCGACATCACCGACGTCACCGGCACGCAGCTCTCCACCGCCTCCACAATCCGGTGGTGATAGTCCACGTAGATCTCGTGCCGCGCCTCCACCAGCACAATCCCCGGACACATCTTCTTCGCGTCGCCCACAATCGTGCCCGTCTTCACGCCGAAGGCCTTCGCCTCATAGCTCGCCGCAATGCAGCAGGTCGTGTCCGCCATCATCGGCACCACGCCCACCGGCCGTCCCCACAGCTCAGGCCTCACCTGCTGCTCCACTGAGGCAAAGTAGGAGTTCAAATCCACAAACAGCCAGTTCACGCACGGTCCGGCATCAGCCTCGCGCCGCACCTTCCCGTCACCAGACCCCACTCCGGGCAACGCGACCGGCCACTCCTCGGCGGGCAAATCCTGACTCTCAGGAACGACTTGGACCAATTCTTCCATTGCCAGGTATTTTCGCTTTTTATTCGTCTTACCTGCAACAGAATTCTGCTCTACAGCCCTACTTTTCCAGTGTTAGACTGTACTCGCTGAAACCGGTGTCCGTGCTCGATCGCTATGAGGCGCCGGTGGTGACGCAACCGCCCTTCCAGGGCAGGGTTACGGGTATGAACCAGCTAATCCAATGGTTTATGGCAAACGCCAACGTGCTCGCTTTGCTCGCCACCATCGGAGTTGCCGTTCTGCTGGTTTGCTGCCTGGGCTGCACTAACAGTTCGTGCCGCGACAAGGACGACTTGTTCAAGCACCACGGGGTGTAGCCGCCGCAACTCCGGTCGCTCGCGTTCCCTGGTGGAACCGCAACACCCAGCCCTTCATTTGTTTTGACCACAGAGAGCTGCGCAGGCTCATCTGCCGCACACCGGCCTCCATGTCGCCGCGCACCGTCCGATACGTCACCAGCACCAGGTCCTCCGCCAGTTGACGGCAGCGGAAGTCCTCCATCACCGGCGTTTCGAACTCCGTCTCGCGCGCCAGCTCCTCCAGCGTCTCCTCGCGGCTCCACATGCGGCCCGATGCGCCAAACTCCACAAAGTCCCGCGCCAGCAGCGCGCTTACGCGGTTGCGGTCCCGCCGCACTCTCGGCGACAGCAGTTGCAGCTCGCAGTGCAGCAGCTCCGCGGCCACCGTCCGGCTTACTTCACTCCGTACACTCATTGCACCGCCGGCATCAGGTACTGCTCAAACTGCGCCAGGATGCGCGTGTACAAATGTGTCCGCACATCCGGCCCTTGAATCGAGTGCGTCTTGCGCGGATACAGTTGCAGATCATACGGCTTCTGCGCCTCAATCAACTTCTGCACAAACTGGATCGAGTTCTCCATGTGCACGTTGTCGTCGCCCGTGCCATGCACCAGCAGCAGCCGCCCGTGCAGCTTGTCCGCCCAGTTCACCACGGAAAAGTCATGATAGTTCTTCGCCTCTTCCGTGGGCAGCCCCATAAAGCGCTCCGTGTACACCGAGTCGTAGTCGCGCCAATCCGTCACCGGAGCCACCGACACACCCGCGCGGAAGCGATCCGTGTGCGTCATCGCATACAGCGTAAACGTGCCGCCCCAGCTCCAACCCCACCAGCCCAGCCGCTTCGCATCCAGTTGCGGATACTGCGCCAGCACCGCGTCGATCACCGTCAGCTGATCCTCCAGCTGCACCGGCCCAAAGTTGCGATACGCCGCCTGCGCAAACTCGCGCCCGCGCATGCCCGTCCCACGATTGTCCGCATGAAGCACTGCAAACCCATGCTCCGCTAGCAGCTCGTCAAACAGCAGTCCATCGGCCCACTTGTTCACCACGTTCGGCCCACCCGGCCCGCCATACGGATTCACGATCAGCGGCACGCTCGCCGCATCCTTCGCGCCCGCCGGCAACAGCAGCGTTGCATACAGCGTCGTTCCGTCATGCGCCTTCACCGTCAGCTGCTCCGGCGGACGCAGCCCATACGGCTCCGTCGCCCGCGTCTGCCAGAAGGCCGTGCACTTGCCCTCGTCGCACAACTGCAGTGTCGGCGGACTCATCCGCGACGAATACTTGTCGGCGTACTCCGCGCTCACCGGCGAAAAATTCGCCTCGTGCTTCCCCGCGCCCTCGCTCAGCTGCTTGCGCTCGCCCGCAAAGCTCACCTGCCAGATCTGCTGATCCAGCACGCTGCCTTCGTTCGACGCGTAGTACACCAGCTTCTTCTCGTGGTCCACGCGATACACATCGCTCACGTCCCACTCGCCCGTCGTCAGCTGCTTCACGAGCTTCGCCTCGCCCGCCTGGTCCTCTGCATTAAACGAGTAGAGATAGATGTGGTTGTGCCCGTCCGTCCACGTCGTCAGCACAATCGTTCCATCGCCCACCCACACCGAGTAGTTCTCGTCGAAAAACTTATCGTCCTTCAGCTCGAGCACGCGATGCGCCGCGCCCGTCGCGGCATCCGCCAGCCAGATCGA
>DATMUN010000023.1:0-3090 GCA_035563895.1 Occallatibacter sp.
CCTGGCAGACACACGAGGTCGATACACACCTCGACGGCACCGGCAAATTCCGCGGCGCAGAGCACACCGCGCTGCTCGGATTCGATTTCTACCGCAGCCCTTCCACCGGCCTTGGTTATTCCATCGACTTCAGCGATCCCAACGCCTATGAACCGCTCGACCTGTTCGCGCCCGTGTACGGAGCCAACCCTGTGCAATCGCTCTCGCTCTACACCAGCAGCAAGACTGTGACGCAGTACGCCGGCATCTATCTGCAGGACCACATCCGCCTGCCGAAAAACATCACCGTAACCGGTGGCGGCAGGCTGGACATCGCCAAGAACGAGACCCAAGGCTCAGCAAACCAGAACGGCAGGGGATGGACGCCGCGGCTCGGCGTAACATGGCAGGCAATTCCCTCCACAATGATTTATTCGAGCTACAGCAAGTCGTATCTGCCGCAGTCCGGCCAGGTATACGACGGCTCCACCAGCGGAACCTATCTGGCGCCGGAACGCGGCCAGCAGTGGGAGGGCGGAGCCAAGAGCAGCCTCTGGAATGGTCGCGTCATGACTACGCTTGCCGTCTTCCAGCTCAACCGCCAGAATGTTGCGACAACCGATCCATCCCATGCGAACTTCTATCTCACCACAGGAGAACAGCGCAGCCGCGGCGTGGAGCTTGAAGCTACGTTGCATCCGCTCACCGGATGGAACCTGACCACGGCGTACTCCTACGTCAACGCCGAAGTGCTGCACGACACCACGCTGGCTTCAGGCACGCCGACTCTCAATGCACCTAAGAATCTCTTCAACGTCTGGACGACCTACGAGGTTCCCCACGGCACGTTGCGCGGACTCGGCTTCGGCTTCGGCGGACGCCACTACACAGATCAGTCGGGCGACCTGGCCGATTCATTCCAACTCCCCGGCTATGGCATCGTGGATGCCTCGGCCACCTACCGGCGCGGCCGCTCACGCTGGCAGGTCAATGCAAACAACCTTGGAGACACGCGCTACGCCAGCGGCTCCTACAACAACATCTACGTAAAGCCCGGAGAACCCCGCACCATTCGCGGCACGGTTTCCTGGAACTTCTAAAGCAAATCAACAAGCAGCAAGCGGAGCAAGGTGCAGGCCGATGGTCTTGCTCCGCGGCGCGACAACAAATCAGGACACGCGAATGTTCTCAACCATGCTGCACCACCCGCGAAAGCTCTGGCTGCGGCGAGCGCTCTTTCAGGTCCATCTCTGGGCAGGCATTCTGCTCTCGCTCTACGCGGTGGTGATCAGCCTCAGCGGTTCCATCCTCGTCTTTCAGGACGAGATCAGGCTAGCCTCACTCCACCAGCCGCCGCTCGAGCACAACCACATTGCGTCTATCAACTCCGTCATCGCGCACGCACATCAGTGCTACCCCACGTCGCGCTTGACCTACGTTCAATTTCCGCAGAGCAACAGCCCCTGGTGGGTTCTCTATCTGACGGACGAGCACGGCAAGTCAACCATCGCGTACGCCAACGCATCCTCTGGACTCCCACTACCGCGCGGGCCGCTCCTCTTCATCGATTTCGTGCTCGACCTGCACGTGTATCTGCTGGCGGGTCGGAACGGCTTCGTTGTGAACTGCATCGCCGGCATGGGCCTGCTGCTGCTTGCCGTCACCGGCGCAGTTCTCTGGTGGCCGGGCATTCGCTTGTGGACGCGCGGACTTATGGTTTCTCTGCGTCACGGATGGCAGCGTATCAACTACGACTTGCACAGCGCCGTCGGAATCTGGACGCTCGCAATCGTCAGTTGGTGGGGCATCACGGCGATCTACTTCCTGTTGCCGCTCCAGTTAGCCGCTGCAGTCAATGCAGTCTCGCCGCTCGTCGGTATGAAGCCCCCCGTAGCGCCCGCAATCGCTGCAAGCTCCACCGTCGTCCCGCTCGACCGCATCCTCTCCGAGCTGCCCACAATCAGCCCGGGCAACTTGAGCGGTGTCGGCCTGCCGGAGTCACCCGGCGGAATTGTGACCGCTTACTCCGACCTGCACAGTCCGGGCGACTTCTCGCACCGCGACATCGTCACCTTTGACGGGCATACCGGCAAGGTGCTCACCGTGTGGCACTACGGCGACAACCACAGCCTTGGCGACTGGTTCCTGTGGCTGATGCATCCGCTGCACTTCGGCACGCTGTGGGGAGTCGGCATCAAGGTTCTGTGGTCGCTGCTCGGCCTCAGCGTTGCCCTGCTCAGCGTCACGGGACTGCTCATGTACTGGAACCGAAAACTCCGCAAATGGTGCATGGGCCGATGAAGCTGCGGAGTCCGAACTCCCGCACATCGTAACGTTGTCTGCGAGACATCGCGCTCAAGCTATACGCTGCACCTTCACATCCTGCATCGGTGGTCTGCCAAAAAAGCGCCGGTATTCGCGGCTGAATTGGCTTGCGCTTTCGTAGCCGACTTCGAAAGCCGCGCTGGCCGCGTCGAGTCCGTCGTTCACCATGCGCAGCCGCGCCCGGTGGAGGCGGAGCCGCTTTTGATATTGAAGCGGGCTCATCTGCGTGAGCGACTTGAAGCGCAAGTGGAAGGTGGAGACGCCCATCTGCGCCAGCTGCGCAAGCTCCTCCACGTGCAGAGGCTTCGAGTAGTTGGCCTTGAGCCAGGCGACGGCTTTCGCCGTGCGATTGCTTTGGTCACCAAGAGTTGCAATCGCACGCAGATGTTTTCCTAGCGGGCTCCGCAGCGCACGGTAAATCACTTCGCGTTCTACCAATCCTGCCATGAAGGAGATGTCGTGCGGCGCATCCAGCAGGTCGAGCAGCCGCATAGATGCCGCGATGAGCTCCGGCGTAGCCTTACCGATCGCCATGCCGCGCGTGCCTGCGCAAGCGTCAGCAGCCAGAAACTCCTGCTGGCTGAGAACCTCGCGCACCAGTGCCATGTCGAGCTTCAAAATGATTGCAAGAATCGGCTCTGCGACGCTAGGGAACCTCTGAAAAATGCCAAGTTATGAAGACCGCGGGCCGATGTTTCGGCGCGTCGGCTCAGAATCGGCATTTTTTCGATGGTTCGGCGTTTGATTTTGGCCGCCGGAGGCGTTGTGCGGCCTTCGGCGGACACA
>DATMUN010000024.1:0-2060 GCA_035563895.1 Occallatibacter sp.
AGAGTCCGAGCTCGCGGTCGCAGTGGCGCGCCCCGCAAGCTGCATGCGCGCGATCAGGCGTGGTAACGCAATCAGCGCCAGTATCAACAGCACTGGCAAAACGATCTCCAGGGACAGTCTCAGACCGGATGTGACACTCTCTAGCGCGCTGCCGCGCAATACCGACGCGAGCCATTCGTTCAGGTAGTTGGTCATCGCCATCGCCAGCCTTAGCATGAAGATCGTGCCGGAGCCGTAGTAGAGGATTGCCCAGACGTAGGTCATGAGCCGGAAACCATAGCTGTTGCGTGCTTCACGGGCAGACAACATCCAGGAGAGAACCCAGACCGCCAGCACAATCGTGCCGCGATCGATCGTCACCATCCCCAACCAGCGGGCATAACTGTTCAGGCCGGGCTTCAGCGAGAAGAACGCGACGAGCGAACTGGTCAAGACCGCCATGACCAGCGCCAACAAGCGACGCAGCCAGCGCCTGATGTGCAACGATGGAAGCGTCATGAGCGGGTCTCGATGAATTTGGCGGGAGGACGGGCGGCACGTTCAGACCGAAATGGCCTGCCGGATGCGACGCCGTAACAACTGGGCATTGAGCCAGGCGACGAGCAGCATGCCCACGCCGCTAATGAAGGTAGCCTCCGTCAGATGGTCATACAGCAAAGCCGCCAGCGTGCCATGCAGCGTGTCGAGGTCGAATGATGACGCCGTGAAGCTCGAGCGCTCACCGCTCCATAGCAACGCGCGGTTGACGTAACCCAGCACGAGGTGATTGCCGTCAGGACTGAATGCTGCCGCTGACACCGGACCGCCCATGTCGGGAAATGTCAGAATCGGGCGCACGCTGCCGGTGCTCCACAGCTGCGCACCACTGGGCGTGACGGTCAGCGCCTGCATACCGTTCGCACTGATGGCTGCAAGCGTGATGTCACCGCCTTTGGGCTTGAAGGATTCGAGCGGCTGCAGCTCTAGTGTGTCGAGATTCCAGAGCTTTACGATGTCCGGCTCCACTGTGATGATCCGGCTCCCGTCCAGGTTGAACGCGGCTGAACGGACGTTGTCGGACCATGGAAGCGCGACGTCAAGCTTTCCGCCCTTTTCGCCCACATCCTCGATGAGGCCGTCGGGGGCCGCAATGAGCAGGCGGTCGTCGCCTGAGAACGCCACCGCGAGTGCACCGCCATTGACGTACGTGCCAGAGAGCAACTGCCCGTCGTCCATCGCGTAGATATTGACAGCACCGTCGCGGTGCGCAACGGCGAGCCGGCTGCTGAGGATGTCGCAGGCAAGCGAGGTCACATGTCCGTTGAAATTGGGAATGGGAGTCAGCAGAGAGCCGATATTGCCAGGTCTCATATCCCATACCTGAACCATTCCATCTTCCGATGCGGTCGCAGCATGTATTCCATCCGCGCACATCACCGAGGCGCTGATTTTTGCGGAATGCCGCAGATCTTCATCTATCGGCAAACCTGTTGCGACATTCCAGACTCTGCCACGCGCGTCGTCGCTCAACGTCAGCAATCGCTTGCCGTCAGGGCTGAACGCCATCCCCGTCACGCGCGTACCGCGGAGCCCATAGCTGATCAGATGCTCCCCGCGCGACATGAGAAGATCCCTGACAAACGGGCTTTGATCCACCCAGCCGAAACACACGCCAGTCAGCAACGCAAGCGACACGGCCACGCACGCTGTGAGCAACCAGACCGATCCGCGTACTCCGCGGTAAACCACGCCGCCGCGAAACGCCGTCCTCGACCAGAGCAGGGCGCACCAGTCCATCAGAGCGCTTGCGAGGATGCGCAACTTCCCATGCTGCTGATCTTCGTCAGGTAGAGCCTTTAGCCACGAGCGCCATGTTGTTCCTGGCATGCGCATCATCAACCGGCGCACTGTCATGCCACTCATATAACCAAGATAAATGGCATCACCTTCGCTGTTCGCGGCGTCACGGCTCCCGCTCGCGCGCTGGGGCTTGCCGGGCATCGGTTCGATGTCGATCGGCAGGGCTCCGTCGGCGCTCGGCTTCAGATCTGCGAAGATCTGGCGCACCGCATCGCGGACTC
>DATMUN010000025.1:0-3500 GCA_035563895.1 Occallatibacter sp.
AGCGAGCGCCCGCTGCATGCAATGCTTATTTGTCGGTGAGGGCTTCTACACCGGGGAGCTTCTTGCCTTCCAAGAACTCCAGACTGGCGCCGCCGCCGGTGGAGATGTGGGTGATCTGGTCGGCGAGGCCGGTCTTATTGATGGCTGAGACCGAGTCGCCGCCGCCGATGATGGACGTGGCGGCCTTGTTGGCTGCGACGGCCTTGGCGATGGCGTTGGTGCCCACGGCAAAGCGCGGGAACTCGAAGACGCCGGCGGGGCCGTTCCAGACGATGGTCTTGGCTTCGGAGACGATCTTCTCGATGGCCGCGATGGACTTGGGGCCGATGTCGAGACCCTGCCAGTCGGCCGGGAAGTCCTTGGCGGTGTCCCACTCCTGCGTGGCGGCATCTTCAGCGAACTTGTCGGCGAGGATGTTGTCGACGGGGAGAAGCAGGTTGACGCCCTTTGCCTTTGCCTTTTCAAGCGCGGCCTTGGCCATGTCGATCTTGTCCTCTTCGACTAGCGACTTGCCGGTGGCGACGCCTAGGGCGCGCTGGAAGGTGTAAGCCATGCCGCCGACGATGACGAGGGTGTCCACCTTGTCGAGCAGGTTGTCGATTACGTCGATCTTGCCGGAGATCTTGGAGCCGCCGATGATGGCGACGAAGGGCTTCTCTGGCGACTCGAGGGCCTTGCCGAGGTAGGTGATCTCCTTCTCCATGAGCAGGCCGGCGACGGCGGGCTTGATGAAGTGGGTGATGCCCTCGGTGGAGGCGTGGGCGCGGTGCGCGGAGCCGAAAGCGTCATTGACGTAAACCTCGGCGAGCGCGGCGAGCTTCTTGGAGAACTCGGCGTCGTTAGCCTCTTCTTCGGCGTGGTAGCGGAGGTTCTCAAGCAGCAGGACCTGGCCGGGCTGGAGGCTGTTGGCGAGCTCGGAGGCGTCGGCACCGATGCAGTCGGTGGCGAAAGAGACGGAGACGGCCTTGCCGAGTTCCTTGGCGAGCAACTCGCTGAGGCGGGCGGCGACGGGCTTGAGCGAATACTTGGAGTTGACCTTGCCCTTGGGGCGGCCGAGGTGCGAGGCGAGGATGAGCTTCGCGTTGCGCTCGAGCGCGTACTTGAGCGTGGGCAGCGTGGCCACGATGCGGGTGTCGTCGGTGATGGTGGAGCCGTCCTCGGTGAGGGGGACGTTGAAGTCGACGCGGACGAAGACGCGCTTGTTGGCCAGATCGATGTCGCGAATGGAAAGCTTGGACATAAAACTCACTCCGGGAGAACGTGAAGGCTCTCAGGCCCGGCGTGAGTGAAATGCATCTCTCGCGGGCGGAGAGCGGAGAGCAGATGGGACAGGAGGGATGCACGCAGCGCGCGATGAGGCACGCTGCGTGCGGAAGAACTACAGGCCCTTCTCGACGAGGAAGCCGATGAGGTCGACGACACGGTTGGAGTAGCCCCACTCGTTGTCGTACCAGCTGAGCACCTTGACGGAGTTGCCGATGACCTTGGTCAGCGGAGCGTCAACGATCGAGGAGAGCGGGTTGCCCTTGAAGTCAGAGCTGACCAGCTGGTTCTCGTCGTAACCGAGGATGCCCTTGAGTTCGCCTTCGGCGGCAGCCTTGAGGGCGGCGTTGATGGTCTTGACGTCGGTGGCCTTCTCGCTGATGAAGGTGAGGTCGACGATGGAGACGTTCGGCGTGGGAACACGCATGGAGAAGCCGTCGAGCTTGCCGGCGGTCTCAGGAAGGACCAGCTTGAGGGCCTTGGCGGCGCCGGTGGAGCTGGGGATCATGCTGAGGGCAGCGGCACGGGCGCGGCGCAGGTCCTTGTGCGGGAAGTCGAGGATGACCTGGTCGTTGGTGTAGCTGTGGATGGTGGTCATGATGCCGGAGACGATGCCGACTTCCTTGAGCAGGACCTTGACCACGGGCGCGAGGCAGTTGGTGGTGCAGCTGGCGTTCGAGATCACGTTGTGCTTGGAGGCATCGTACTTCTCTTCGTTGACGCCGAGGACGATGGTGATGTCTTCGTTGGTGGCCGGGGCGGAGATGATGACCTTCTTCACGGTCGCACCGAGGTGAGCCTTGGCAACGGTGGCATCGGTGAAGCGGCCGGTGGACTCAACGACAACCTGCGCGCCGACTTCAGCCCAGGGCAGCTTGGCGGGATCCTTCTCAGCGAAGACCTTGATCTTCTTGCCATCGACGGAGATGAAGTCCTCGCCCGCGACGATCTCGTTCTTGAGGTTGCCGAGGATCGAGTCGTACTTGAGCAGGTGAGCCAGCGTCGCCGGGCTGGTGAGGTCGTTCACAGCGACGAAATCGATCTCGGGGTTGCCGAGGGCGGCGCGCAAAACGTTGCGGCCAATTCGGCCGAAGCCGTTAATGCCAACCTTAACTGCCATTTGTGTGTTCTCCTTCGTATTGGGTGAGGCTTGAAGTTGAAAATCGCTGAAATGGTATGGTTCGGCGGCGTCCATGCGCACAGCTGCAGGTGTTTCCACCAAACCCTTGATCGTATCATCCTGGGGGACGGCGCCGAAGTGAAAACTCCATCAACTTCAACGCAGAACCCTGCCATCCCAATTGTGGCGTGCGGTATTGACGATGGGATGTGACGGATTGCACACCACATGGTGAACGGAACGGGTTGCGGGTATAGGCGAAGGAGATTCGCCCTGTGCCGATAGGCAAAGTGAGCATTTGCAGCGGCGGGAGGCGGTATGGTATCCCGTTAAAAAGACTAGTAGGTGTCGAAACGGGCATGAGACGACGTTCGAAGCGCGGTCCGAATTTATCGGAATCCACAGGCAAAATCGGTCAGGAACTCCCTCCCAATCAACCTCGTCCGCTGGTTCCTTCGTATCTGGAGGAGGGGGCGGGCACGGCGCGCGCGAGTGAGCCTGCGCAGCCGAAGGCGCAGCGCGAGAGCTGGCCGGAGGCAGGGGCCGGACGGCTGGAGGTGGAGACACAGCCGGATTCTCCGTCTTTGCCCACGGCAGAGGCGGCGACGGAGCGCTCGGCACTGGAGCCGAAGGGCTACGTGGTGCTGGCGATCGGGCTGCCGGGCTCGGGCAAGACGACGTGGTTTCGGCGGCGGGGCGTTACTCCGCTCTCGAGCGATCTGCTGCGGAATATTTTGTTCGACGACGTGGAGGAGCAGCGCTATCAGGGGCTGGTCTTCTCGACGCTGCGCTCGCTGCTGCGCGCGCGCCTGATTGCCAAGATGCCGTGGAACTACGTGGACGCGACGAATTTGTCAGTACACGAGCGGCGGCAGTGGATCAAGATGGCGAAGAGCTTCGGGTATGAGGTGCAGGGCGTGTTTTTCGACGTACCGCTGGACGTTTGCCTGGAGCGGAACCGCTCGCGCGACCGCATGGTAAGCGAAGAGGTGATGCGGCGCATGGCCGAGAAGCTGAAGCCGCCGGTGTTTGAGGAAGGCTTCGCGAAGATCACTGTGGTGCGGGTGAAGAGCGGGAGCTAGGAAACGCAGCTGCGGATTGCAACGGCATGGGGGGG
>DATMUN010000026.1:0-2856 GCA_035563895.1 Occallatibacter sp.
AACGATGGCGATGGGTGTAGCTGGTGAGCCTGTTCCAGGTGCCGTTTGCGCGGTCGCCGCTGCGAGCCCGAACACCGCGGCGGTGGCGAGCAGCATAAGCCTGACGGCCGGGCAGATAGACATCGCTACATTTCCAGGAAGTTGCGAATCATCTGGTGGCCACCCTCGGTGAGCACGCTCTCCGGGTGGAACTGGACACCCTCGATGGGCAGTGTGCGATGACGAAGGCCCATGATCACGGAGCCGTCTGCATCCTCTGTACGCGCAGTCACCACAAGGTCTTTCGGCAGCTTTTCCTCTGCCACAATAAGCGAGTGGTAACGCGTGCATGTGAGCGGGGTTGGTAGTCCTGTGAAAATGCCTTTGCCGTTGTGTGCGACAGGGCTGGTCTTACCATGCATCAGATGGTGCGCCCGGACAACCTGCCCGCCGAATGCCTCACCGATGGCCTGATGCCCAAGGCACACGCCAAGAATCGGCGCCTTGCCGGCCATGTGCCGGATGAGCGGCACTAGAATGCCTGCCTCACCGGGAGTGCACGGCCCGGGTGACAGAAGGATGCGATCCGGCTTCAGCGCCTCGACTTCTTCGACGGTGAGCTCGTCGTTGCGGCGCACCGTAACCTCTGCGCCAAGCTCACCCAGATATTGCACGAGGTTGTAGGTGAAGGAGTCGTAGTTGTCGAGCACGAAGACCATGGTGGATTCCAGTGTAGCGCGACTGCCCTTCCCGGTTGCGCTCAGCAGCGCGGTTCTGCAAGACTGGCTCTGGTTACGAGTTATGGTTCTTCACTTTCTGGTTAAAGGTCGCGTGCAGGGCGTCGGGTTTCGCTGGTTTGTCCATCGGGAGGCCAGCGAGATTGGGCTGCGTGGCTGGGTGCGCAACACCGAAGAGGGTGACGTCGAGGTGGTTGCCAGCGGCACAGCCGAGGCGCTTGACGATCTTCGCGCCAGCCTGCGACGTGGCCCGCGCGGAAGCCGCGTGGATCGGATTATCGAGCACTATCTGGATGAAGCCGAGGGGCGCGACCTTGAGGCATTCCGCATCGAGGGCGCCTGGTAGCCGGAGTCCCTGCGGTGCCTATAAAAGGTGCGGCCCCGGGCTTTTATAATCGATGAGGAAGCCGGACGCGCCACCTGCCTGTTCCCTTCCCGCACAAATTTCTTTCAACCCGGGCCAGAGGCCCGCCAGGAGCAAGCTGCCGTATGTCTGAGAGCAAGAAGCCAGTTAACGTGGAGGCGCTGAAGGCGCTGGTGCGCACCGTGCCGGATTTTCCCAAACCGGGGATCCTCTTTTACGACATCACGACGCTGCTGAAGGACCGCACCGGCTTTGCGCAGCTAATCGACGCGCTTGCCGCGCACTACATCGAGGAGCGCATCGACCTGGTACTGGGAATCGAAGCACGCGGCTTCATCTTTGGGCCGGCGCTGGCTTACAGGCTCAATGCGGGCTTCGTGCCGGTTCGCAAACCTCGCAAGCTGCCTGCGGCAGTGGCGCGCGTGACGTACGATCTCGAATACGGCTCGGACACGCTGGAGATCCATACGGACGCAATCAAGCCAGGGCAGCGCATCGTGCTCGTCGATGACCTACTCGCAACCGGCGGCACCATGGAAGCCACAGTCAAACTGGTAAAGCAGCTCGGCGGCGAGATCGCAGGCCTGGGCTTTGCCGTCGAACTCGATTTCCTTAAGGGACGCGACCGCTTCCCCGACTACGACGTGTTCAGCCTGCTGCACTACGACGAGTAGCACTGCCAGCCGGTCGACTCTCAAGTTTGCAAATGGAAAACGCCCCCGCGCCGGGGGCGTTTTCACATTCGTGGGCAGACGATTTAGTCTGGCTGCAAACTAGTCCAGTTGCTCGGGCAGCAGCACTTCTTTCTCGCCACCGCGATTCGCGTTCTCCTGTGCCTCTGCGAGCATCTGCGCATCTGCAAAACGATAGCCGACGTACACATCCGTCAGAAGATAGGTTGGGTTCGAGGGATCGTCTTCGATCTTCTTGCGAAGCTGGCGAATGAATGTGCGCAGATACTCAACCTCCTCGCGACAGTCGGCTCCCCATACCGCAGTAAGCAGCTTCGAATAGGTGATCACGCGGCCTGCGCGGCTCATCAGGCAGTACAAAATGTCGTACTCCTTACGTGTGAGATGCACGGGCTGGCTACGCTTCGTCACAGTGCGCCGGGCCGGCGTAAGGCGAATGTCGCCGATCTCGATTGGCGCATCTTCTAGCCGCGTGGGCGCATGGACGCGACGGTGCGCAGTACGTACGCGAGCAATGAGCTCGCGAATGCTGAAGGGCTTGGTGATGTAATCGTCGGCGCCCTGCTCAAGTGCGGCGACCTTTTCTTCTTCCGCGTCGCGCACTGTGACCATGAGCACGGGCAGTCGCGGAGCGAATGCCCGGATGCGGCGTAATGTTTCGATGCCGCCAATTCCCGGCATGTTGATGTCGAGCAGAACGACATCGACGGGCGTGGAATGGAGCAACTGAAGAGCCTCTTCGCCGCGCGACGCTTCATGGACCTGGAAGCCCAACTCAACGAGAGGCGGCCGCAATGCGCGGCGGATGGCGGTTTCATCGTCAACTACGAGAACGCGAATCGCTGGCTGATTCATTCAATCTTCCTCTTTTGAACTGGCGCGGGAATGGCCGCATAAAATGTGGTGCCTTCTTCTTCGTCGCTTGTCACCCACACGTAGCCGCCGTGAATAACGGCGACACGCTTGGCAACTGCAAGGCCGATGCCTGTCCCGGATGCGCGGCTGGCGGAGTTCGTCGCGCGATAGTAGCGATCGAAGATTCGCTCGCGATCGGCCATGGGGATGACAGGACCAAAGCTTTGCA
>DATMUN010000027.1:0-2364 GCA_035563895.1 Occallatibacter sp.
ATCTACACCATGAGCGTGCCCGAGGTGCTGGAGCACCTGGACGCCGTGGTGGATGAGGTAAAGACGCAAGGCGCAATGCCGGTGATTCCGGTGGGGATCGGGCAGTAGAGACAGCTCACAGTTTCGTAGTTCATGACAAAAGGGCCGGAGCGGACGCGATCCGCTCCGGCCCTTTGCTGTTGAGCATCCGTCTACTCGTGGCGCAAGGCGCGCATCGGTTCGATGCCAGCGGCGCGGCGTGCCGGGATCCAGCTGGACGCGAGCGCGACGGCGAGCAGCAGCGTGATGCCTCCGCCGAGCGTTACCGGATCGTAGGGTACAACGCCGTAGAGCATCGACTTGATAAGCCGCGCCAGTGCCAGCGCTCCGGCAACACCGCAGACGATGCCGATCAACGCGATCACCGTGCTCTCGCGCAGAATCATGCGGCGGACGCGGCCTGGCTGCGCACCAAGCGCAAGGCGGATGCCGATCTCGTTTGTACGCTGCGCTACCGAGTACGCCATGACTCCGTAGATGCCCACGCATGCCAGCGCCAGAGCCAACAGGCCGAAGCCAGTGGTGAGCGCGGCCAGCGTGCGCTCCACCTGCAGCGTGGAGTTGATCTGCTCACGCTGCGTGCGCAGGTCGGTTACAGGCAGGTCGGGATCGACACCTTGCACGGTACGGCGCAATAGCGGCGCCACCGCTGACGGTACAAGGGGCGTGCGCAACTGGTAGGTCATGCCGTCCACCTCTTTCTGCTGCACGAAGGGCAGAAAGAACTGCGGCGGCGGCTCGTCGCGCAGAGAAGCGTACGTGTTATCGGCACAGATGCCTACGATGCGATACCAGATCTGCTTACCTAAACCGTCCTCCTCGTCGGAGGTGCGGAAGAGCTTGCCGAGGGGGTTCTGGTTGGGGAAGCGACGTTTGGCAAGCGCCTGATTGATGATGGCGACTTTCAGAGAAGTGGCAGTATCCTGCGAGCCGAAGCCGCGGCCTGCAACGATGGGAATGCCGAGCGTGGGAAAGAAGTCGTTGCCTACGACGTTGAAGTACTCTGCCTGCCGCTTCTGTTGGTCTGGCCGTTCGCCTTCAGGCAGGAAATCTGAGTTGGTCATGCTCTGCGCGAGATACGGCAACGAACCAAGCGTAATTCGCTGCACGCCGGGCAGAGCCGCAATACGGCGCTCGAGTTCGCTATGAAGCTGAACATCTTTGCCATCGGCGTAGCGTGCCGCCGGCGGGTTGATCTCGAACAGGATCAGGTGGTCCGTGTCGAAGCCGAAGTTCTGCGTGCTGAGCGCGGTGAGCGTACGCAGGAACAGTCCTGCGCCGACGACAAGTAGCGTAGACAGCGCAATCTGCAAGCCGACGAGCGTCTTTCCGCTGAAGCCACGGCGACGGCGGGTGGTGGTTTGCGCGGACTCCTTAAGCGAACTGGAGACCTGTGTGCGCGCCGCATACCAGGCTGGCGCCAGGCCGAAGAGAACTCCGGTGAAGAGAACGACCAGCGCTGTACAGGCAAAGACGCCCCAGTCAAACGAGACCTGGATGCTGTTCTGCTCCCATGAGCTGCTAAGCAGGCTCGGCAATGCGTTTCGGCATAGATAGCCGAGCAACAATCCGCCGCAGCCGCCGAACGCTGCCAGCAGCAGGCTCTCTGTAAGCAGCTGGCGTGCAACGCGAAGGCGGCCCGCGCCAAGCGCCATGCGAACGCTCATCTCGCGCTGCCGCTGCGCACCGCGCGAGAGCAGCAGATTGGCAACGTTGGCGCAGGCGAGCAATAGAACAAAGCCGGTGAGAGCAAGCAGCACATAGATAGGCTTGCGGAAGTTCCCGTCCGTCCAGTGGAGGCCACGGCTGCCATCGGCAAGGAAAAGGCGGGGGATGGTTTCACCGCTCTTGATCGTCACGAGTGACTTTACGGCAGCCTCAAACTGCGCCTTCATGCCAGCCTCTGCGGCCGACACGGGGGTTCCAGGTTGCACGCGGCCAACGACATTGACCCACCAGAAGTTTGGGTTAGCCAGATCGGTTTGCTTGTTCCGCTGCGTGCGCAGTAGAGGCTCAAGGCTCATGGGAACAAACAGATCAGGCGAGAAGAGGACGCTCTTTGTGCCCGTAAATTCAGGCGGGTTGACGCCGACAATCGTGAGCGGCTGTTGGTTGAGCGAGATGGTTTGGCCAATGGCCTGCGGCGAACGCTGGAACTCGCGGTTCCAGAGACTGTCACTGATAACAACGGCACTGCCTGCGCCGGGGACAGCATCGTCGGACGGCTGAATGGGGCGGCCAAGCTGCGGGCGAACCTCGATGGCACTGTAGTAGTTGCCGGAGACCATGCAGACATTGACGCGGCGCGCGGCGCCCCGGATGGTC
>DATMUN010000028.1:0-2497 GCA_035563895.1 Occallatibacter sp.
TCAGCAAACGGCCACGGCGTCAGCCGAAACTGCCTCGGCCCCAGCGGCTCCACCTTCACCTCAGCAGTTGTGCCATCGTTCAGCGGCAGCGGGTGCAGCAGATGCGCCGGCCGATCGAACGCCACACACGTCAACAGCGAAAGATTGTCGCATGCCTGCAGCAGCCGGAAGTGCTCGGTAATCGTCGCATCCGTCTTCTCATCCTCGGCAATCGTCGCATCCGCCGCAATCTGCGCCCGCAGCTCCGTCTGATACGCTCTTTGTCGCTCCAGAAAGGCATCCAGCAGCACCAGCCCCTCCGGCGCAATCGTCGAACGATCCGCATGCGCCGTCAGCAGGTTGTAAGTATGCATCGCGATCAGCAGCCCGGCGTACGCATCCTTCTCCGCGATGATCCGCACCGCGCGATCCCGCACCGCCAGGTAGTCTTCGAGATCGATCTCCTCAAACGCCGAGTACTTCCCTACCAGCTCAATCGAAAACGCCGAAGGCCTCCCCTGCCGCGTGATCGAAGGATGCGCATCGCGCGCCGCCCAGCCGTCATCGTGCCGCGCAATCCCGTGCAGCACGTGCCCGCGCGGCTCCGGCCGCCGGAACTGCGCATTCCCCCACGCCTCCGCAAACGCACCAGCCAGGTCCGCATGATCCGGGTGCCGAATCAGCCACCATCCCGTCTCCGACTCCATCCGCAACATCGCCATGCCTCCGGTCTCTCGCTCGTCCACTAACACTGGGTGCCCCATTCTTCCCGCGTTCTGTGCGGGAAGGGTGGGAAACCACAACTGTCAGTTCACCTACTCCGCCGTCGCCGCCCTCTTTGACTCATGCCAGTTGTGCAGCAACAACCACTCCACAAACATCACCACAAAAAAGAACGCGAACCCCAGCGCCGTCGCCGCCAACACCAGAGCAAACAAGTACGCAGTCTCCATCTGGTTGCTCGCGTAGATAATCGCGTAGCCCAGCCCGCCTTCGCCCACGCGCGTCGACCCGGCAAACAGCTCGCCCGTCAACCCGCCGATCACGCTGATGCCCGCCGCAATCCGTATCCCCGTAAACAGGTTCGGCAACGCATATGGCAACCGCAGCTTCAACAGCACCTGCGAGGGCCGCGCATTGTGCATCACAAACAGGTGAATCAGGTTCTCGTCCACGCTGATCAGCCCCTGCGTCGCATTCGCAATCACCGGCGCCAGGCAGATAATGAACGTCACCACCATCACCGCCGTGATCCCCGCGCCCACCCAGTTGATGATCAGCGGCGCAACCGCCACAATCGGCACCGTCTGCAGCAGAATCGTGTACGGATACACCAGCTGCCGCAACGCGCGCCACTGCGCAAAGATCATCGACACCACCATGCCGACAAGAATGCTCGCGACCAATCCTCCCGCCGCCTCCATCGTCGTAATCCACAACGAATTCAGCAGTGACGGAAACCTCCCGACGAGTGCCGTCAACACCGCCCGCGGCCCGGGAAGAATGTACGGCGCCACATGCGCCCAGGCCACCGCTCGGTCCCACACCGCCACCAGCACCGCAAACACAATCAGACTGTTGACCGCCAGCCACGTCTTCTTCATGCTTCGCTCTCCACGTGCGACACGCTGCGCAGCAGCCGCGACGCCTTCGTCACCAGCGTCTCAAAGGCCTCCGTCTCGCGCGTCTCCGCCGTGCGCGGCCACGGCAGGTCCACTTTCAATTCGTGTGCCACCCGCCCCGGATGCGGCGCCAGCACCACGATTCGCGACGAAAGAAACACCGCCTCCGCCACCGAGTGCGTCACAAACACCACCGTCCACTTCTGCTCTTCCTTCAGCCGCAGCAGCTCTTCGTTCAGCCGGTCGCGCGTCATCTCGTCCAATGCAGCAAAGGGCTCATCCAGCAGCAGAATCCGCGGCCGGCTCACCAGCGCCCGCGCAATCGACACCCGCATCTTCATGCCACCCGAGAGCTCCCGCGGATACCGCTTCGCCACATGGCCAAGCCCCACCAGCTCCAGCATCTTCGCCACGCGCTCCTCGCGCACATCGCGCGCCGTGTACTCGAGTTCGAGCCCCAAGCCCACATTGCGCTCCACCGTTCGCCACGGCAGCAGCGTCGCATCCTGAAAGATGAAGCTCACCATCTCGCGCGCGTTCTGCGGCGTCATGCCGTTCACGCGCACCTCGCCCTCGCTCGCCGGGCTCAGCCCGCTGATCAGCTTCAGCAGCGTCGACTTCCCGCACCCCGACGGCCCCAGCAGCGTCACAAACTCCCCACGCTCCACTTCGAGCGACACATCTTTGAGCACCGGCGCCGCGCCGCGAAACCGCTTCGTTACGTTCTTCAGATCAACTTCCGCCACCGCGCCCGTCGCGCTCACCATGCCAGCTCTCCCTTCACCGGCAACAGCAGCGCAGACGCGCACTCCCGCGTGTGCACCACCTGCTGCGTCGAGCGCGCCCAGTTCCAGTTATCCGCCCGCTGCGGTTCCACGTCCGTCGAAGGATTGCGG
>DATMUN010000029.1:0-2617 GCA_035563895.1 Occallatibacter sp.
CTCGGTGGCGGCGCGGGTGCGTTGCAGGACGGGGGAGAGCAGGACGTTGCCCACTTCGACGACGCCGTTGGCGGTGTCGATGCGCATGAGGCTGAGGTAGCCCACGCAGAGGCCGGTTTCTGCCGGGACGATGGCGAAGAAGACGGCGTCCGGTGCGGTCTGTTTTCTGGCGAGGGCGGCGTGGAGGGATGGCTCGTCGGCGTACGGGCCGTCGCCAAGCCACTGCCAGGCCTCGTCGTGGCCGTGGATAGCCTGCCAGAGGCTTGGGGTGTGCCGGGAGGCGTCGAGGGGCTCGAGCGCGACGTAGCGGCCGGAGAGGGTTTCCGGCTGCGGCGCGGGCAGGGGCTTCCAGTCAGTTAACAGCGGATCTGGGCGATTCACCCTGCAAGCGTACCGGCTGCGCGGACGGGCGGGCAAGGCAAGCTGTTGCTTTCGAGACCCTTTTCTCCACAGGGTGCACAGGAGAAGGGATGAAATGCACTATTCATGGGTCTTGCGCGGGTCGGTGGTGCGGAATAGGCTGAAAACTACAGGTTGGGTAGCCGGAAGGCCGCGTCTGCACCGGATTTGAGGCATTCTGACCCGACGAAACCCCCATCAAACGCGGCAAATCACGCTTTCCACAGGCCAAACGGCGGGATTTGGAAGCTGGATGCCGGGAGTGAAAACAAAATACAATATGTTGTGGTTTTAAGTTGACTTGCACCATAGACAGCGCTATTTTTTCATCTGCGGCTGTAAACGGACTGTAAAAAATCCAACAGAAAACGACATCAAATCATTCCGCAGTTCGTCCATGAGTTGTTTCTGATCGGGCTGGTCCCCTACCCCCGCACGTTGTGATGATTTGAACTCCCCGTTTCCTTGAACAGGAGATGGCGGGCTCGGTATTCACCCCATAATTCGCTGACCGAGAGGATTTCTTATGAACGAGGCTCACCTAGATACGACTGCCGTCTCCACGCAGGCCACCCGCGCGCAGGGTGGATTGACCTTTGACCGCTGGTTTTCGCATGCCGGTACTTCCCCGTACGACGAGGTGCAGTGGGAACTGCGCACGGCGTCGATTACCGACAGCAAGGGCAACACGATCTTCGAACAGAAGGACGTGGAGGTTCCGGTCGACTGGTCGATGACGGCAACGAATATCGTGGCCTCGAAGTATTTGCACGGGCAGCTGGGAACACCTGAGCGGGAGACGGGCGTGCGGCAGCTTGTGGGCCGCGTGGCGGAGACGATCCGCGACTGGGGCAAGCGCAGCGGCTACTTCGCATCTGACGAGGCCGCGGCGGCCTTCCACGACGAGCTGGCGGCGATGCTGGTGACCCAGCGTGTGGCGTTCAACTCGCCGGTATGGTTCAACGTGGGCTGCGACCGGCTGGAGCCGAAGGCGGACGGGACGAGCTGGCACTGGGATCCGCGGACGGGCGGGGTGGTGTTTGAGTCGACCGGCTACAAGAACCCGCAGTGCTCGGCTTGCTTCATTAATGCGGTGGACGACTCGCTGGACTCGATTCTGACGCTGGCGAAGACGGAGGGCATGCTGTTCAAGTGGGGCTCGGGCACGGGCACCAACCTGTCTTCGATCCGCGGCTCGATGGAGCTGCTCTCGGGCGGCGGACAGGCCTCGGGACCGTTGAGCTTCATGCGCGGCTTCGATGCGTTTGCGGGCGTGATCAAGTCCGGCGGCAAGACGCGGCGCGCGGCGAAGATGGTCATCCTGAACGTGGACCATCCGGACATCATGGACTTTATCGACTGCAAGGCGAAGGAAGAGGCGAAGGCCTTCACGCTGATCAAGGCGGGCTATGACGGCTCGGGCCCGGACTCGGAGGCCTACTCGTCGATCTTCTTCCAGAACGCGAACAACTCGGTGCGCGTGAGCGACGAGTTCATGCACGCGTATGAGACGGACGGCGAGTTCACGACGCGCACGGTGAAGGACAAGGCGCCGGTGAAGACTTACAAGGCGCGCGAGATCATGCACAAGATTGCCGAGGCGACGTGGCTGTGCGGCGACCCGGGCATGCAGTTCGACACGACGATTAACAAGTGGCACACGAGCAAGAACACGGCGCGCATCAATGCGTCGAACCCGTGCTCGGAGTATATGTTCCTGGACAACTCGGCGTGCAACCTGGCGAGCTTCAACCTGATGAAGTTCGTAACGCCGTCAGGCACGTTCGACATTCCGGCGTATCGTCATGCGATCTCGGTGGTGATTACGGCGATGGAGATTCTGGTGGACAACTCGGGTTACCCGACGGAGTCGATTGCGAAGAACTCGCATGACTATCGTCCGCTGGGCCTGGGCTATGCGAATCTGGGCGCGCTGCTGATGGCTTCGGGTCTGCCGTATGACTCTGCCGCGGGCCGCGACCTGGCGGCTTCGCTGACGGCGATCATGTGCGGCCAGGCGTATCTGCAGTCTGCGGTGATCGCAGAGAAGTGCCCGCCGATTGCTTCTGCAACACCGCTGACGGCGGGTGCGGAACGCACGGGCGGAGCATGCCCCGGCTTCTACGTGAACCGCGAGCCGTTCCTGGACGTGATCCGCATGCACCGCGCGGAGGTGAACAACATCGGCAAGTCGAAGTCGAGCGGCGAGCCGTTTGCA
>DATMUN010000030.1:0-10013 GCA_035563895.1 Occallatibacter sp.
TTCTGGTTCCAGCCCGCGCGTCCGCCGTTGCATCCGCAGTCCGCACGCCAGCGCTCCACGCCGTGCGCGCAGCTCCACGACGTGTTGTCCACAATTTCACACTCCCACTCCGGTGGAAACTGTGCAAGAAACGCCCCGTAGTTGGTCAGCTTGACCGTCTTGTCCTGCTCCAGCAGCTTCAGCGCATACGCCAGCGCCATCTCGCCGTGCTTGTGGTGGTGCCCGTAGGACTCGCCATCCGTCGCCACGTGCACCAGCTGCGGCTTGTCGGTGTCCTTCAAGCCCGCCTTCAGCCGCGCGGCAAACACCTCGCCCGAGTTCAGCAGTCCTTCAAACGCAATTGCCCGCGAGGTCGGCCCGTCGTAAAAGAAGACCGCAATCGTCACGCCCGATTCAAACCGCACCAGGTACGGATGGGTTGGGTCCACGCTCGCATTCGGCGTATCCGTCCACGCCGCTTCCATCCCATCGTCCGTCTTCGACAAAGGCCGCACCCGCTTGCACTGGTGCGGCGCCAGCAGCGTGAATTTGATGCCGTGCTTCGCGAGCAGCTCCAGCGTCTCCATGTCCGCCGCCGTCTCCGCCAGCCACATTCCCTCCGGCATCACGCCGTAGTGGCTCTGGTAGTCGGCAATTCCCCAGCGGATCTGCGTGATCCGGTCGCGCCGGTTCGCCAGCGGCATGATCACGTGGTTGTACACCTGCGCCATCGCCGAGCTGTGCCCCTTGAAACTTCGGCGGCTGCGCCGCTCGCCATCCATGATCATGCGGTGTGTGCGCTGCGCATTCTCCTTCAGCCAGCTCAGCAGCGTAGGCCCGAAGTTGAAGCTCATGCGCGCGTAGTTGTTCACAATGCGCGTGATCTGGTTCTTCGCGTTCTGGATGCGCGCCGCGCCGTTGGTCGCGTAGCACTCGGCGCAGACGCGCTCATTCCAGTCGTGGTAGGGCGCGGCCGAGTCCTGTGTCTCCACCGTCTCCAGCCACGGATTCTCCCGCGGCGGCTGATAGAAGTGTCCATGAATACAAACAAAACGTTTACTCGCCGCCATCAGCCACCCTCACCCGGGGCAGGGAATTCACCCGGATGATCTATTTTAGAGCCCGCACAGGAGCCTGAAGCCGATGGCAATGTTCGGGTGCTATAAAGGGTTCGGATTTTCCTTGGGGGGATGATGCATCGTTGGCGTGCGGGGATTGCGGCGGCGGTTGTGCTGGCCGCGGGTGTGGTGATGTGTGCGGCGCAGCAGGCGGCGCCTGCGTTGGACCTTACGCTGGTGAAGCCCGAGGCGGTGGGCTTCTCGACCGGGCGGCTGGAGCGGCTGCATACGCTGATGCAGGAGGCGGTGGATCACCAGGAAGTGGCAGGAGTGGTGACGCTGCTGGCGCGGCACGGCAAGGTGGTGGACTATCGCGCGTACGGCATGCGCGACATCGCGAGCAAGACGGCGATGACCAGGGACACGATCTTTCGCGACTACTCGATGACCAAGCCGGTGACAGCGGTGGCGATGATGATCCTGTACGAGCAGGGCAAGTGGCTGCCGACCGATCCGATTGCGAAGTACATTCCGGAGTTTGCGCACCTGAAGGTCTACAAGGGCGTGGATGCAGACGGGAAGGTGATTCTGGAAGAGCCGAACCACGCGCCGACGATGGCCGAGCTGATGAGCCACACGGCGGGCTTCACCTACGGCATCTTTGGCGGAACGCCGGTGGACAAGATGGTTCGCGATGCGAATCTGTTCCAGTCGAAGGATCTGCACGAGTTCATCACGAAGCTGGCGGAGATTCCGCTGCTGTATCAGCCGGGAACAAAGTGGGTGTACTCGGTGTCGATGGATATCGAGGGATACATCGTGGAGAAGCTCTCCGGCAAGACGCTGCCGGAGTTCATGCGAGCGAACATCTACACGCCGCTGGGCATGAAGGACGCGGGGTTCTACGTTCCGGATGAGAAGCGGGCGCGCTTTGCGACCGTGTACTGGGTGGACCCGAAGGGTGGGCTCTCGGCAACCGGGCCGCAACTGGTAAACAAGCGCGATTACGATCACGAGCCAACGATGCCCTCGGGCGGCGGCGGCATGGTCTCGACGATCGAGGACTACTTCCGGTTTGCGCAGATGCTGGGCAATAGCGGTGCACTGAACGGCAAGCGCGTGTTGGCTCCGGCGAGCGTGCGGCTGATGAGCTCGAACCATGTGCCGCCAGAGCTGCTGACAGGCGAGTTCGGCATCGGTCACCAGACGATGCGGCCGGGGTTCGGCTACGGCTACAACTGCGCCGTGGTCTTCGATCCGGGCGCGGCGAATCTGCCGGAGGGCAAGGGCACGTTCTTCTGGGATGGCGCGGCGGGAACATGGTTCTGGATCGACCCAACAAATGATGTGGTGTTTGTGGGCATGATCCAGCGCATGGGCGCAGGACCGGCGAGCGAGAACCTGCAGTACCTGAGCCGCGCGGTGGTATATGGTGCGCTGACGGAGCCGGGGAAGTAAGGCCGCCGACAGTCGGTGTACGGCACCAGAAAAAGTTGGAAGTTATCGTGCACTGGAGATTCGTCGCGGCGGAGAATTATCTTTGCTGATTTGGAGTTGCGGGCTTAGAGTTGGGAGTCATAGAGATAACTCCGTCAATGATGGCTGGCCTGGCGAAAGCAAGTTGTGTGAACAACAAGGCGCTTCGAAGAATCCTGCTCGGCGTAGTTATGACGATGCTGCTGAGCGCCGCGGGAACGTGCTCAGCGCAGGCAACTCAGGCTGAGCGTGAGTTAGATGCTCCACACCAACCTGAGATCACAGTGCGGCTCACGGGCGTGGTGCGTGAGGCCGCCACTAGTCAACCGGTTCCGCATGCGCTTGTCACTTTAGAAGGGGCGAGTTTGCAAGGGGCTTTGACCGATGCGCGCGGGCGGTTTGAGTTCGAAGGCGCACCTGCTGGAACGACGGTCATGCACGTCCGTAAGCCGGGTTATCGCAGCGCGACGGGCGAAGGTGATGAGTCCGACTACGATGTGAGGCTGGACGAGCACACGGGGGACTTGAAGCTTGAGCTGCGAAAGGCCGGGTCACTTGAGGGCCTCGTGCAGTTATCGACCGAAGATCCGGCAGCAAACTTTGTGGTGGAACTGTTGCGTCGCACCGTTGTGGATGGGCGCGTAAGTTGGTCCACGGCTCAAGCTAAGCGGACGGATGATCAAGGTTTCTACCATTTCGAACACCTGGAGCCCGGTGAATATACGACGGTAACGCAGGCTCATCTCGAAAACTCACCGGGAATGGGGAGACTGGATGCTGCGCAGGCTCTCCGCGTGAAACTGAACGGCTACCCGGTGACATACTTTCCCAACGTCCAGAGCCTGGCTGCAGCGCAATCGATTCGCATATCGCCGGGAGAACGAGCACGGGCAGACCTGAGCCTGACTATGGAGCCGTTCTATCCGACGAGATTCAATCTGATAGGTCCGGACGGCAAAGACTTTCATCCGGATATGACCTCAGACGCTGCCAAGAATGGAGCCCCTGTAGCTGTTGAGATTCTCGACAGCAAATATCAACACACTCTCTATGCGGGGTTCTACGAAACAGGAGATGGAATGGTTGCAGCCAACCTGCCGGACGGAGACTACGTCCTAGAGTTGTTTGTAGGTGCGAAGACCGCTGGCGCAGCCATGGGAGACTCAAAGGCAGACTACGTGTTCGGCCTGATGCCGTTTAGCGTGGCAGGATCAGGCAGAATGAATGGGCCGGTAACGCTGCAACCACAGATGAGCCGTCCACTCAGCGTGCACTTCACCCAGGATGCCGAAGGGCACGCGGGCGGAGGAAATGCAGCGGCAAACGTGAATGCGTGGCTGACGCCGGCCGGCAGCGGGTATGAAGCAGCCGCTTCGCGGATTAATGCAGTCCATCGCGGCGACGTAATCGAACTAATGTATAGTCCGCTGCAACCGAAGTGGTTACATCTTCAAACGAGGGAGAGGTTCTGCGCCGGAGTTGTGCGAGCAGGCGGAGTGAACCTGGCGCGCGAACCGCTGGTAAACGATCCGTTTGGGACAAATCCTCCTGCAGATCTCGAACTGCGGACAGATTGCGCAACGTTGCGGGTTGTGTTGTCGACGGCTGACAAGTCAGCCACTGGCGTAGTCGAGAGTTATCGGGTGTACGTGGTGCCCGACTTCGACACACTGGTTGAAGCGCGAAGTGCGATCGTGACCACTGTTGACGTCGAAGGTGTTGAGTTGAGTGGACTGACGCCGGGCAGTTATCACGTATACGCTGTTGCCCCGACAGTGGAGCTGCCGTATCGCGACGCGGCCGCGATGGAGCAACTCGGCGTCACGGGGCAGGAGGTCGTCTTAGGGCCAAAGGCCAGTTCTTCACTTGTGATCCAGATACCGGTGAGGCCATGATCAAGACAACCCTTATAGCAATTGCGTGTTGCGCACAGCTGAGCGGGCTGACGGCCGCGTGCGGGCAGGGCGCTGAATCAGTTTCTGGACCGAGGTACCGGATCGCCGGTGTCGTAGTCGACTCGACGACAGGGGTGCCCGTATCACGTGCCACGGTTGTGTTGTTGGGTTCAGCTGACCGACGGGTCCATGTTTCGACGCAGACGAACCCAGACGGTGCGTTTGGATTTTCGCATATCCCGGCAGGCAAGTACTCCCTGGTTGCAATCCGGCTTGGCTACATTGCCAGCAACTTTAACCAGCATGGGGAATACAGCACGGCAATCGTCACAGGCGAGGGCCAGGATACGGAACACATTCGCTTTCCCCTGGAGGCATCCTCGGCGATTGTTGTGAATGTCCAAGATGACTTCGGCGAACCAGTGACCGGAGCGCAGGTGCATATCTTCAGGAAGTCGGAGTTCAAGGGATACGACGTTGAGTTGTTTCCTTTGCTTTCAGGAGTGACCGAAGACTCGGGAAAGCGAACGTCGTATAACCTGCAACCGGGCGAGTACTACGTAGCAGTGTCCGCGCATCCGTGGTATGCGATGAATGATCGAGCGGGCGGCGAGGGGGCAGAGGCCGGCAGGGCGGTGAATCCCGCTCTGGACTTAGCTTATCCGACAACTTACTACGACAACGCCACGAACGAAGCGGATGCGGCGCCGGTGGTGCTGGCTCCTGGCCATCGCGAGCAGATCACGGTGACGCTGCATGCGGTGCCAGCGCTCCATCTGAGTCTTTCTGCACTCCTGGGACAGGGGACCTCACAGCAAGAATTGGCACCGGAGCTTCATCCCATTGTTTTTGGCAGGCCGCTCGATCTGCCGGATCGGTGGCAATTCGATCCTGATAGTTCGGGCGAAGAGATCAACGGAGTGGCGCCGGGAGACTATCAGCTTTTGCAGGGGGAACCACGGCGCAGCAGTGAACTGCACCTTGCCGGTTCTGCCGGGGCAGCGAATGGTCCAGCCGCAGCATCGGTCGAAGTCAAATTGCGAACGGCAAATGGGAGTCCACTTCCAAAGGAACTTACGGTAGCCATGATGTCTGCTGACCGTAGTCGCAAGCGGCCAGTTGTAAGTGAGGAGGTTAAAGGAGAGACCTGCACCTTTGTCGGCGTGAAACCCGGAACGGTTCAGTTTCACGTGATGACCAAAGAGGGCAGCTTTACGGTTGAGGGAATCACAGTGTCAGGAAAGCTGCAGGCAGAAGACCGGCTTGTGGTGAAAGACCAGCCGCTCTCGATCGAGATTACGTTTGGAGAGGCGACGGGGAAGATTGAAGGATTTGCATTGCGCGACGGGAAGGGTGTGGCCAACACACTTGTCGAGCTTGTTCCGCGTGACTTGCAAGCCCACGGCGATCAGATACGTCTTGATCAGGCCGACTCTGATGGGAGCTTTTTATTGCCGAGAGTGGCCCCTGGTGACTACACGGTTGTAGCGATTGAAGGTGGATGGGACCTGGATTGGCGAGACTGGAGAGTATTGCGCCCGTTTCTCGCAGCGGGTGAACAGATCACTGTTCCAGCAAACCAGAGTGCGGCAGTCAGTTTGCCCGAGCCGGTGCACGTGCAGCAAACAGCTGCAGTGCGAAGAGGCGCACAGGCACACTAAAAGGGCGACTACAGCGACCCAAGACGTAAGGCATTATTTCAACAGATCGAGAGCCATGGCGGTCATGGCGGTGACGCCGGCGGGGATGGCGCGATCGGCGTCTGGTGCGAAGAGAGCTGAGTGCGGACTGGGAAGCGGAACGCCGGTAGTGCGGCTCTCGGCGAGTTTGGCGGGGTCAGCTGCACCGAGCCAGATCATAACTCCCGGAATTTTGCCGTCGAGGGTGAAGAGGCCGACATCTTCGCTGCCCATGATGGCAGTGGCGGGGAGCACGTGGTCCTTCCCGAGTGCGCTCTCAAGCGGTGAGCGAAGGCGCGCGGCGAGGGCAGCGTCGTTGATGGTAGCGGGCGAGCCCTCAGTTGCGGTGACGATGGGCATGCGATCGGCGGGGATGCCGTAGGCCTCAGCGAGTCCTTTGGCGGTGCGGCGGATGGCGGCAACGTTTTGTTCGAGCACCGCAGGTGAATAGGCGCGCAGGGTCATGCCCAGGGTGACTTCATCGGGAATGATGTTGTTTTTGGTGCCGCCGTGGATGGTGCCGATGGTGACGACGGCAGGCTGCTGCGGGTCGTCCTGGCGGCTGACGATGGTTTGTGCGACGAGGACGAACTCTGCTGCAAGAACGATGGGGTCCTTACCCGCCTGCGGAGCGGAGCCGTGGCCGCCGATGCCGCGGATTGTGACGTTGACCGTCTGGACGCCGGCGAGGAGCGGGCCGCCTTTGACGGCGACGGAGCCTGCCGGGACTTCGTTGGAGTCGTGCTCGGAGAGAACAAAGTCGGGCTGGCCGAAGCGCTGGTAGAGGTTATCGGCGAGCATGGCGGAGGCGCCGATCACCATCTCCTCTGCAGGCTGACCGACAATCATGACAGTGCCATGCCACTGGGACTTGCGTTGGGCGAGCTCGCGTGCAGCGCCAAGCAGCGCGGTCATGTGGAGGTCGTGTCCGCAGGCGTGCATGATGCTGACCGACTGGCCCTGGGCGTTGGTGGTTGTGACAGTACTTGCGAAGGGCAGGCCGGTCTTCTCTTCGACAGGGAGCGCATCGAGCTCTGTGCGGAGCAGAACGCGCGGGCCCGTGCCATTGGCGAGTATGCCGACGACACCGAGGGCTGGAGCGCCGTCGGCGTATTTGCCGATGTGCTCCGTAACGGTGTAGCCAAGAGTACGCAGCTGCGCGGCGAAGTAGGCGGCGGTCTGCTCCTCATGACGGGAGAGCTCAGGCTGACTGTGGAGGTGGCGATAGGTCTCAGTGAGTGCGGGAAGCTGCGACTGCGCGGAGGAAGCAAGGTCTGCGGGAAGCTGGGCGGCGAGCGGCAGAGCTGAGGCGGCGAGGGCAGCGACGAATATGGTGCGCATGGGGCAACTCCTATAGAGAGCTGGGCGGGTTTAAGGGCAAGGCTACCACGCGCGCGCGGAGGGATCGGGGGTGCATGCGGGAAATCTTCTATTGCATTCCCATAGGAAAGTGGGTATGTTTTGCTCTATGGGTATGCCATAGGAGGGCGCGTTGGGCGGAAAGACGGACGTATGGCAGGGGACGCTGGCGCTGATGGTGTTGCGGACGCTGGAGACGATCGGGCCGCAGCACGGGTATGGGTTGGCGCGCCGGATTGAACAGACCAGCGGCGAAAAGTTGGAGCTGAATTACGGAACGTTGTATCCGGCGCTGCTCAAGTTGGAGCAGGAGGGCTACGTGAAGTCGCGCTGGGGCGTGAGTGAGAACAACCGTAAGGCGAAGTTCTACGAGCTGACGAAGGCGGGCGAGAAACGCGTGCGCAAGGCAGCGAAGGAGTGGGAGAAGACGACGGCGATTGTGGCACGGTTCCTGGAATCACCTGAGGAGGCGTGATGCGCTGCCTCAGAGCGATGTGGATGCGAATACGTGGCGGGACTGCGGCGCGCGCGGAGTTTGAGGCAGAGCTGGAGAGCCACATCGCTATGCACGTGGACGACGCGATGCGGCGCGGGCTGACGGAAGAACAGGCGCGGCGCGAGGCATTGATGGCGCTGGGAGGCACGGAGCAGACGCGGCAAGCGGTGCGCGAGCGGGCGACACTGCCGTGGCTGGAGAGTGTGTGGCGCGATGTGCGATTCGCGTTGCGTGGGTTCAGGCGTAATCCGGTGTTTGCGGTGACTGCGATTGCCACGCTGGGATTAGGGATCGGCGCGACGACCGCGGTGTTCAGTGTAGTGGATCGAATTCTGTTTCGCAGCCTTCCCTACGCGTACGACGGACGACTGGTTTCGTTCGGGTTGTCGCAGCCGCTGGAGCCGAACGAGTTTACGCTCGGCTTCTTCTTCTTTGACTGGCGGGCGAAGCAGCAGCCATTTGAGGCCGTGACCTACGAGCGTGGTGTGGGCGAGTGCAGCTTGACGGATCAGAACCCCGTGCAGATGCATTGCGCGGCGGTGGCGGGGAATTTTCTGTCGACGCTTGGAGTTGCGCCGGTGTTAGGCCGGGACTTTGTGCAGGCGGAGGATGAACCAAATGGGCCACAGGCAGCGCTGTTGACCTATGGCGTGTGGAAGAGCAGGTATGGCCGCGATGCGGGGGTGATCGGGCGGACGATCGAGATCGACGGGCGCGCGGTGCATGTGGTGGGCGTGTTGCCGGAGGACTTCGAGATGCCACGGCTGCAGCCTACGGATATTGTGCTGCCGGCACAGGTAGACAGCGCGCACCCGAGAGTGGGCAATGCAGGGCTCGGCGCGCCACTGTGGGCGTTTGGACGGCTGAAGCGCAGGGTGAGCGTGGCGCAGGCGCGTGCGGAGATGGAGCCGCTGTTTGAGCAGTTGAAACCGCAGATTCCGGCGCAGTTTCGCAACGAGTTTCGTCTGTCGGTGCGCTCGGTACGCGACCGGCAGATGCAGGAGGCATATCGGGCGGCGTGGGTTCTGCTGGGTGCAGTGGCGGCGATGCTGCTGATTGCCTGCGCGAATGTGGCAAGCCTATTCTCTGCGCGCGGTGCGGCGCGAGCACGCGAGCTGGCGGTTCGAGCGGCGCTCGGCGCCAGCCGGGGAAGACTCATCCGACAGACGTTGACGGAAGCAGCGCTGCTGGCAGCGTCTGGCGCTTTGGCTGGATGCGCACTGGCGTGGGTGTTATTGCACGCGTTCGTGGCGATTGCGCCGACAGGTGTGCCGTTTCTGGCGGGGTCTCACATTGACGCGCGTGTGCTGGCATTTGGGCTGCTGGTGGCGGGGGTGTGCGCGGCTCTGTTCGGAATTCTGCCGGCGCTGGAGAGGCCGCGGCCCGGAGCGCTAACAGCCCGCGCCGCGAGAGGCGTGGCGCATATACAGATGCGGCGCGCTCTGGTGACGGCGCAGATTGCGGCGAGTGTTGTGCTGCTGGCAAGCGCGAGCCTGCTGATGAGGAGCTTTCGCAACCTTGAGGAGCAGACTCTGGGCATGCAGGCGGATCATGCACTCGCGGTGCATATTTCGCTGGCGCAGTCGCGCTACACCACGCGCGCGGCGTATATGGACTTTTACCTGCGCACGGAGGAGGCATTGCGGCGCGTGCCGGGTGTGACGGCCGTTGGCATCAGCGATTCAACGCCATTGGATACGAGCGGATGGCATGACGATGTACGCTATCCCGACCTGGTGGTGAGCGGGAAACAGCCTACGCCGCCGGGAGTGGGTGGTCGCGTGGGTGTGCGGCGTGTGACGCCGGACTACTTCAAGGCGCTGGGGATTGCGATGGAGCGCGGGCGGGCGTTTGGCGAAGCGGAGCGCAATGCGGGTGAAGCGGAGATGATCCTGAGCCGGACTCTGGCTGGGAGGATGTTTCCGAATGAAGACCCTGTGGGCCGGCACATGCAGCTCGCAAGCTATCAGCCCTACTTGAAACTGGACGGGCCTGTGTACACGATTGTGGGTGTGGCGGACGACGTGAAGAATGCGGGCCTGGCAGGTGAGGACGATCCGGAGCTTTACAT
>DATMUN010000031.1:0-2748 GCA_035563895.1 Occallatibacter sp.
TGGAGAGCTCGAGGTCGCAGTAGAGCTGGCTGAAGCGCTCGTCGATGCCTTCGTAACGTCCGCAGACGAAGACGATGCGCTCAAGCCGCGAGAGCGAGCGTGCAATGGGCTGGGAGAACGGCCGGCCTTGTGCTGAGAGCAGAATGACGCGGGTGGCGGCGAACTCCGGTCCGCGCTCGGCGCGTGGCGGAATGCCGAGAGAAGCGAAGGCCTCGGCTAGAGGCTCTGGCTTGAGCACCATGCCCTCGCCGCCGCCAAAGGGGCGGTCGTCCACGGTGCGATGGCGGTCATGCGTGAAGGTACGGAGATCGTGTAGCGCGATGGAGACCAGCCCCTCGGCCTGTGCGCGGCGCACAATACCGTACTCGAAGATGCCGCGGAAGAGGTCTGGAAAGATGGTGACGATCTCGAAGCGCATGACTGGTTACTACTGATGATATAGGCAGACCGCACAGCGCAAACACACGGGATGTGCTTTACTGTTGGGCAATTCCTATGGCGGACCTTGAATCGCAGTTGAACCGGTGGCGGACCGCGGGTGTGGTGGACGCAGAGACAGCCGAGCGGATTCGTGCGTGGGAGCAGGAACAGCGCGGCCCAGCGGGCCTGCAATGGCAGGGGACGGTGGCGCTGGGGCTGGGCGGTCTGCTGGTTGCGGCGGGCGTGGCTCTCTTCGTGAGTGCGCACTGGGATGAGCTGGGCACTGCGGCACGGCTGATGCTGGTGTTCGCGATGGTGGCGGTGTTTCACCTGGGCGGCGGACTGGTGCGGGAAAGGGCGCAGGCTCTGTCGACGTCGCTGCACGCAATTGGCACGGCGGCGACCGGCGCGGCGATTGCGCTGGTGGGGCAGATCTTCAACATCCAGGAGCACTGGCCCGGGGCGATATTGCTTTGGGCGCTGGCGGCTCTGGCGGGCTGGGCGCTGCTGCGCGACGAGGCGCAGCAGACGATGGCGCTGGTGCTGGCGCCGGTGTGGCTGTTCTGCGAGATTGCCGATGCGACTTCCAATCACAGCGGGCAGGGCGTGCCTCTGGGGCGCTTCCTACTGGTGTGGGGCGCGCTTTACGTGACGCTCTTTCTGGGATCGAAGCGCAGGGCGGTTGCGGGGATTCTGTTCGCGTTGGGTGCGCTTGCTGGCGTGGCGGGTGCGGCGGTGCTGGGCAGCGAGGGGCGCGGATGGAGCGACTGGGCGCTGATGCCGTGGACGATTACCTGGACGTGGGTGGTGATTGCCGTGGTGCCGCTGGCGCTGGCATGCCTGCGGCTGCGTGTGGTCCTGCTGCCTGTGGCTGCGGCGGCGGCATGTGCGTGGGTGATGCCCTGGTTACATGACGGAACGGGAGGAAAGCTGCTGGCGCATGCGCTGGCGGCTGGGTTGGCGGTACTGCTGGCATGGTGGGGTGTGCGCAGGGCCAGCCGCGCACTGGTCAACCTGGGTGTGGTGGGTTTTGCGTTGGCCGTGGTGTGGTTCTACTCGAGCGACGTGCTGGACAAGCTCGGGCGGTCGCTGGGGCTGGCGGGGCTTGGCGTGCTGTTTCTGGCCGGAGGGTGGGCGCTGGAACGCACGCGCCGCAGGCTGCTGGTGGCGATGGAAGCCAGCGAGGTGGCGCGATGAAGATTTCCGGCGTTTCCGCAGCGGTGTTGGCGGTGCAGCTGGCGCTGGTGAGCACCATCGGCGTGAAATATGCGTGGGAGCGAGCGCGGTGCCCGCGGGTTTGGGTGCGGGCGTCGCAGTTTGACCCGAGCCTGCCGATGCGTGGGCGCTACCTGAGCATGCAGCTTGAGGTGGATGGCTGCCGGAGCACGCTGGACTCGGCCAAGGACGCCCAGTTTGTGCGCGACCAGGGCGGCGTGCCGCAGGGTGGGCGCTTTGCGGCGGCGGTCGGGACCGGCTTTCCGGCAACGTTGAAGGTGGAGAACGGAAAGCTGCTGGCTGTCCGTGTGGCTCGTACGGAGGAGACGCCGCGCGGCTTGTTGGTATCGGCGCGGCCGGGAGCGCCTTGCGACCGGATGACGCTGTGGCAGCCGGTGGACTTCTACTTGCCGGAACACGCGCAGAACCCGATGGTGGCTGGTGCGGAGCTGTGGGTTGAGGTGACTGTGCCGCCTGCGGGGCTGCCGCGGCCGATCCAATTGGCGCGGAAAGAGGCTGGCGGGAACTGGGTGCCGCTGGCTAGCCGTTGAGGTCGACGAGGCCCTCGGGCAGCGCCATTTCGACGCGCTTGTGCTCGAGATCGAGTTGGCGCAGGTAGGCCTTGGCAAAAGGGATGAGTGCCTCGCCGCGTGAAGCGCGGACGACGAGCAGAGGCGTTGGGCCGGAGGTGCGATCGACGTCGGTGATCTCGCCGACGGGCACTGGCTCGGGGCCGGCCACGTCGATGAGGGTGGAGCCGATCAGGTCGCCGATGTAGGCTTCGTCTTCGCCGAGGGGGGCGCGCTCCGACTGAGGAATGGCGACGCCGAGGCCGGTGAGGGTCTCCGCTGCAGAGATGGAGTCCACGCCGGCAAAGTGCAGAACAATGCCGCCCTTGTGTATCCAGTGGTTTACAAGCTCGACCGGGCGTGGCGCCACGGCTGAAGACGTGAACTCCTGCACCAGCCAGAGCTGGTGGCGCTGGGTAAATTTCTCAGGGAAATCAGTGAGGAGGTCCGCGAAGACCTCACCTCGCCGGCCCTGCGGCCGACGAATCCTGGCGAGCCAGGCAAACGGCTCCTGGTTCGTCATGGATGTCTCCTAACTGCCCGG
>DATMUN010000032.1:0-7389 GCA_035563895.1 Occallatibacter sp.
TACCGCCCTGGCACCGAGATCTCAGAGGTGGCCGCCGTGGGCCAGCAGGTAACCGTGCGCGACGCGCTGGCCACAGCGCTCACGCTTGACACCTTCAACCGTCACGCCGACAAGGTCGGCGCCGCTGCCTGTGCTCAGCTCATCAACGGCATCAACGCGCTGTTCCTCGCTCACGAGGACCGCTTCACCGTCACGCCGAACTTCAACGTCTTCGAGATGTATGCGGCCCATCAGGGCGGCACCGCCGTGCGCACCGAGTTCTCCGCACCGCAGGCACGCTACGACCGCGACGGCAAGCCCGCAACATTCTGGGGACTGCACGGCTCGGCTTCGCTCAAGGGCAAAACGCTCACCCTCACTGCGGTAAACCCTGACGTAAGTCAGCCACGCGAGAGCGAGATCGTTCTGCGGGGCGGCAAAGCACTGCGTGCACAGGCCTGGGTCGTCGCCGAAAAGGACATCCACGCACACTCCACTCTCGAGCAGCCAGACCAGGTAAAGACGCGCGCCGCAGACGTGCAGCTGCGCGGCGACTCGGTAAGCTTCACCTTCCCGCCTGCCTCGGTCGTCAAAATCCAGATCGAGCTTGGAGCCTGACCAGGAGCCCGCGCCGCACGCGCGGGCTCTCCCTTTTGTGCTCTCCCCCCAAGCAGCTTTCCTCCTCTGCCCGGCATCTTGCGCCTCATAGAGGCTGGGTTTACCTTGGTCACATTCCTGTGTTGCCTGGGAGCCCTGTGATCAATCCTTCTCTTTGCCGTCGAGCCCTTCTCATTGCCTTCGTTCTAACCGCCGCACTCGTTTGCACACGCGCCCACGCGCAGCAAGCGGTAGAGGTCTGGAAGGCCCCGCATTTCTCCATTGACGCGCGCACGCTGTACAGCGCGGCCTCCGCCGTCGCCGCCGCAGACAACTCCAATGCCGTCGTCCTCGAAGACGACGAGAGCTACAGCTTCGATGCACAGGGCCGCTCCGTCCACACCGCCTACATCGTCTACAAGATCCTCAGTTCCAAAGGCGCCGAGAGCTGGGACTCAGCCTCCGTCTACTGGGAGCCGTGGCACCAGCAGCGCCCGCGCATCCAGGTGCGTGTCATCTCGCCCGACCTCTCCGTTCACATCCTCGACCAGAAACAGATCACCGAAGCTCCCGCTCACGACGGCGACTACAAGAGCTACAGCGACGCCAAAACCCTCCGTGCCCCCTTCCCCGCCATCGAACCCGGCGTCGTGGTGGAAGAGGAGTTCATTACCACGGAGACCGTGCCCTTCTTCTCCGCCGGACGTACAGGCCGCATCTACTTCGGACGCGAGCGCACTCCCATCCAACACAGCGTCGCCGAGATCGACGCACCGCCCTCTCTTCCGCTGCGCAGCCGCACCGTGAACCTCGACAACCTGCTGCCGCAGCGCACTGAGAGCAGCGACCGCGTCACGCTCGTCTACGAGAAGGGTCGGCTCGAGGGTTTCGACCCGCAGGAAAACAATCTCCCCTCCGACTACTCAGCCTTCCCCATCATCGAGTTCTCTACCGGCGCATCCTGGCAGGCAATGGCGCGCACATACAGCACCATCGTCGACGACCACGCGCAGCTCTCCGCCGTGCAATCCATCGTCGACGGACTCATCGCAGGTAAAGCGACCGTAGCCGAAAAAGAGGCGGCACTCATGGAGTGGGTCGGCCAGCAGATTCGTTACACAGGCATCGAATTCGACGAAGGCGCCATCGTGCCGCACGATCCCGTCGAAGTGCTCAACCACAAGTACGGCGACTGCAAAGACAAAGCTACGCTCATGGTCACCATGCTGCGCGCCGCTGGCATCCCCGCGTACGTTGCGCTGCTCAATGCCGGCTCGCGTTACGATGTGCCGGCAGACCTGCCCGGCATGGGACTCTTCGACCACGCCATCGTCTACGTGCCCGGCGCGCACGATGTATGGATCGACGCCACCGATCCGTGGGCGCGCCTGGGCCAGCTGCCATCAAGCGACCAGGGCAGACGCGCACTGATCGCACGGCCAGAAACCACCGCACTCACACTCACACCTGAATCCACCTCGCAGGAGAACATCCTCCTCGAATCGCGCGAGTTCCGCCTCGCAGAGAACGGCCCCGCCAGCGTCGTCGAGATCACTCGCCCCTCGGGCGTCTTCGAAGGCGAGTATCGCAGCTACTACGCCGACAAGCCTGACAAGGACACACGCGAAGGCCTCTCCGGCTACATCAAGTCGCAATACATCTCCGAGAAGCTCACCAAGGTCGAGCGCTCCAACCCGTCCGATCTCTCCAAGCCCTTCGAGCTCACCATCGCCTGCGAGAAAGCAAAGCGCGGCTTCACTGACCTCACCGGATCAGGCGCGGCAATCCGCGTCGAGTCGCTCTTCACTAACCTTCCCGCCGAACTGCAGCGCAAAGACTCCGACGACGACAAGAAGAAGGGCGACGACCCCGACAAGATGAAGAAGCCCCGCACCGCCGACTGGCAACTCGACGAAGCCTTCACTGCGGAGTGGCGCTATCGCATCGTGCCTCCACTTGGCTTTGTCGCCAAGCCGCTGCCCAAGCCCGTACGCCGCTCTATCGGTCCCGCTCTGCTCACTGAGGATTTCTCCGTAGACCAGGATGGAGCCGTCCTCGCACATCTCGCCTTCGACTCTGTGAAGCGCCGCTACACCGCAGCCGAGGCAAAGGAGCTGCGCAACACCATCGCCAGCATCGCAGACGATCCCGCAATCCTCATCGGCTTCGAACCGCAGGCAGAAGTCTTGCTGCGCGACGGCAAGGTGAACGAAGCTCTCGCCAGCTATCGCTCGCTCGTCACCGCGCACCCGAAGGAGGCTGTCCATCACCTGCAAGTAGCGCGTGTGCTGCTCGACGCTGGCATGGGCGAAGCGGCACGCGCTGAAGCTCGACAGGCCGTCAAGCTCGAACCCGACTCAGCGCTCGCCGAGAAGACGCTCGCCCAGATTCTGAAGCAGGATCTTGTCGGCCGCAGCCTTCGTGCCGGCAGCGACTTCGATGGCGCAATCGCAGCCTACCGTGCCGCAACAAAACTCGACCCTGACGACAACTCAACACAAGCCGATCTCGCTATCCTGCTCGAATACGACCCCGTGGGCCGTCGCTACAGCGAGGCCGCGCATATGAAGGATGCGGTCACCGAATACAAGAAGCTCGGCGACGACAAACTGCGCGATCTCGGACTGGCCAACAATCTCGCCTTCGCAGAGTTCTACGACGGCGATTACGCTGAGGCGCTCAAGTCCGCACAGGATCTCAATCCCCAGCCCCGCGCGCTCATGGCCGCGTGCGTTGCCATGTTGCAGGGCAGCCAGGCCGGACTCGCCGAAGCCAACAAACTCTCCAACGACGACGCCACCTACAAGGAAACCGCACGCGTCGCTGGCGAGATGCTCATGAACCTCCGCCAGTACCGTGCCGCCGCTGACTTCCTCGCCGCTGGCGCCGCCGGAGACAACGCTGCCCAGACCATGGGCCTTGCCAACCTGCTGCGCAGCGCGCGCCGCCACGAAGACCTCGCCTTCGCCGACACGCCGCAGGACTTCGTGAAGCGCTTCTTCCTGCTCTCCATGTCGCCCGATCTCACCGTCGAAAAGATGATGCCCGTTTCCAACCGCAACGCCATCATGGTGATGAAGCGGGAGGACCCCGAAGAGATGAAGAAGGCGCTCGAGACCGGCAAGCGGCTCAACATGCAGCTAGCGCGCCAGGGCAGTTCGTTCGACGTAACCATCGATATTCTGCTGCAAGCCTTTGATTCAACCGTCGAAGGCAACGATGCAACCGGCTATCGCGTGAAGGTGCAGATCCCCGGCGAGAACACGTCCACCTTCTATGTGGTCAAGGAAGATGGCCACTACAAGCTTCTCGATACCGGCGAGAAGCCAAACTCCATCGCCTTCGAGATGCTTGATCGCATTAAAGCCGGCGACCTGCAGGGAGCCAAGGCATTGCTCGACTGGCTGCGCGAAGACCAGCACCTCGAGGGCGGCGACGATCCGCTCGGTGGCCCCGTCTTTCCACGCTTCTGGATCAAGGGGCAGGCAGCCGACGCTGCAAAGATGCGCCTCGCCGCCGCTTCCTTGCTCGTCGGCACCAAGCCCACTGCAAGCGACGGCATCGCCATCCTCGAAGCCGCGCGCAAAGACGCAACCACCGAGCGCGAGAAGACCAACATCGCTCTCGCCCTCAGCCTCGGCTACGGTGTGCTCAGCAACTTCACAGCGCTCAACACCGTCGCATCCGATCTCGTGAAGCAGGTGCCCGAGTCGCGCCGCGCCTTTCTCGACGCCCAGTGGGCGCTCGCTGGCCTGCACCGCTACGACGAAGCAATCACGCTGGCTGACGAGCGGCTCAAGCTGCTCGACAATGACACCGATGCCATCGAGGCCAAGGAGCGCATCGAAGTCGATCGCGGCAACTTCGGCGCAGCGCGCGATTGGGCGCAGAAGCTTATCGACATGGGCAAGGGCACCGCGGAGACGCTCAACTCCAAGGCATGGTTCGCACTCTATATGCCAAAGGTCGAGCAGGACGATATCGCCATGGCCATCAAAGCCACGCAGATGTCCAAGAACAATCCGCACATTCTGCACACGTTGGCATGCCTCGATGCTGTTGCTGGCAAGCCTGGTGACGCACATGATCTGCTGCTGCGCAGCATGGACGATCTGGATCTGGAGCAGCCGAATGACGACTACTGGTATGCCTTCGGGTTGGTTGCAGAGCGCTACGGTGAGCGTGATATCGCCATCGCCGATTACCGCAAACTACAAAAACCCAAAGAAGAGATGGCAATTCCCAGCTCCACCTACCAGCTTGCGCAGTTACGCCTGAAGGCGTTGGGCGCAACTACTAACTAACCCGTCACACTGGTCGATCATCGTAAACGGACGAAGGGCCGGGAAGCATCCGCTTCCCGGCCCTTCGTCGTTGTGGCTACAACTCTAGAAGTCGTAGCGGAGGCCGAATTGCATATGCCGGAAGGTCTTATTTCCAAGCCTATAGCTATAAGCACCCAATCCGGGATACGTCAGCGCATTGCCCAGGCTAGCTGTATCGAAACGAATTGAATTCGTTACGTTGAAAACTTCCCAAGCAAACTTCAGCTTGGAACGCTCCGTCACATCCCAGCCCTTGGTAAGCGATGAGTCGATGTTGAATACACCATCACCGCGGAAGTTGTTGCGCATACCCGCTTCACCGGGATAGGGCAAGCGAATTGGAGAACCTGAGGTCACGCCTTCGCTAATTGCCGAAACGTTATCGAAGACTTGAGGCACGCCGCCTTCGGTGTGCTTTCTGATCTTCACTGGAGCCGTGGTTACGGCCCACGCCTGCAATTCCCAGTTAGTTGTCCAACCGGGCTCGATCAGAGAGAACGGAAGGCCGCTGGTCCAGCGATTCAGTCCTGCCCACTGCCAACCACCCCAGATTGCGTTGCCGAGTTTATTCGAGTTGGCGAGAAGAGCCTTACCGGTGCCGAACGGCAGCTGATACGCCCAGTCGACAGTCACCAGATGACGAGTATCAAAGTCGGAGACGCCGCGACTAAGTGAGGGCCTCCATACGTTCTGAATTGCGCCGTAGGAAGTCTGAGAGCGTTCCGCATCGGAGCCCATGTCGATCGATTTGGAGAACGTGTAGCTCAGGTCTACAGTGAGCCCATGCTTGGCCGGATGACGAAGGGTCAACTGGCCGGCGTTGTAGTAGCTCATGCCGATGGATGAAAGCGCAATGAGCGACGAAAACTGCTGGTCCCAGAACAGCGTCCCATTCGGGCAGCCGTAAAAGCAGCCAAAATCGATGTCATAAAGTGCGCCCGTTTCGCCATAGGTATAACGCTGCGGAGCCCACTCGTCGTTGTAGATCGCATCGGTGGCAGTCTCGCCAGGACCGTCGAGGTTCTGCATCTGAGGGAAGACATCCTCGAAGTACTGGATGGTCGGAATATGCTGCGTTACACCATCGCAATACGTACAGGATCCATTCAATTGATCCGTAGCCTTCGACATTTCTGTACCGGCTGTGAAGTAATCGCCGGCACCCAGCGGATCGTTGTAGTTCACCGGCTCTGCCAGATCAAGCTGCTGGAACAAATGGCGTCCCAGGCGGCCTACATATGCAGCGTCCACAAGGAAGCCGCCAGGCAGTTCGCGTTGGACCGAAAAATTGAAAGCCTCGACGTAAGGCGTCTTCACCTGATTGTCGATGCCCCAGTTAATTCCAAACGTGCCATCAGGCACGGCATAAGGATAGGTTTGCGTCGACGGCGACGGAGGCACAGGCAGACCTGGCATGTCGTGCGGGCCGGTGAAACGAGGCGCCGTGGTGTAGTTCACTGTATTCGCCGGGCTCTGGAACTGCGACGACAGACCGAACGAGCCGAGTGTGCTGAAGCGGTTGGTCAGCGCCTCACCGTAGTGGTCGAAGTACATGCCAAACCCCGCACGAATCGATGTCTTCTGATCCGGCGAGTACACGATCGCAACACGTGGAGCTATGTTGAATTTCTGCTTGGGCCAGTAACCGGGCTTCCCGTTCACCTTGCCAACCGGCGTGAAGAATAGATCTGGTTCGTACACCTCGCCCTTGGCTGCCGCTTCGCCACGCTTCAAATACCACTGATGAGTATCGACAGTGGGGGCAATTTCCTGGCCCTTGGTTTCGTACGGTGTTTGCAGAATCGTGTGCCGCAGGCCGAATGTGAGCGTCAGATTCGGGCGCACCTGCCAGGAGTCCTGCAGGTAGTACTCAAATTCGTTCGACTTGAAGTGGCGCGTGATAAACGCACCATCTGGAAGTAGCGTGGCGCTCGTCGGAGTTGTCACGCTGTAGTTGGCCACGCTGTTCTGTTCAGCCACTAATCCGATGATCGTGGCGTACGCATAGTCAAACGACGTTGCGAATCCCGGATCGACTGCAGGAAACGCGGAGCCAAGCGTCGTCGGGTCAGGCTTCCCAGCAGAACTCAAATACGAAGGGTTCGTGTTTGCACCGCTGAACGAGTTGGTGTCGTTGCTTGTGTTGTTCTCGATCATGCGCCAGTTGCCGCCGATTCCAATAGTGTGTGTGCCCTTAGTCCACGTCAATGTGTCGTTGATCGTGTTTAATGGCACATTCACTTTAGAACTGCGCGTCTGAGCTGTTGGCTGGGTGAGGAACCGGACATATACGTAATCACCCTGGCCGATGCCGGTGCTTGCATACCCTTGGCGGATATAGGCATAACGAATATCGTTCACCAGGTTTGCTGTCGGCGAGAACGTGTGCCCTGCTGCGAGTCCTTTGGTGTTGTCCTCAAGGAAGCTCGACGCTGGCTGTCCAGGCAGATTCTGAGCGCCCGCCGCGACGTCCTTTTGCAGGTTGCCG
>DATMUN010000033.1:0-4709 GCA_035563895.1 Occallatibacter sp.
GGTCTCCCAGATGGTGCAGTCCTTCACGCGCACGCGGCCGTCTGTCATCTCGGCGAGTTGCCGGTTGGTCTGGTCGAAGAAGTAGCGCGCCAGGTTTTCTGCCGAGGGATTGAGCTCGGTGAACGGCTCCAGGTCGTTGAGCATCTGGTGATCGATGCGGTCGATGACCGGGCGCATGACCTGCTTGAGCAGCTTGAAGTCCAGCAGCAGGCCTGTCGAGTCCAGTTCCTTGCCGGCCAGCGTGACACGCACTTTGTAGTTATGCCCGTGCGGGTTCTCGCACTTGCCTTGGTAGTTGCGCAGGTAGTGGCCTGACGAAAAGCCCGCGTCGACTGTAACTTCGTACATCGCTCTCTGGAATCCATGTGGGGAGGAGTCCCCTGTCTCTATTTTAGGGCCTCGCTCAGGCCTGGCTCTAGGGTTTGGGCCGGCGGTGGCGTGCGGCGCGGCGCGCCTCCTCGCTACGACGGTCAACCTGCTCAAACAGCTGGCTTAGCACGCCGATGAGCGCCGAAGCCAGCGCACCGAGCAGCATGAAGAGCGCCGCGGCGCGCCAGAGGGATGCGTTTGCGGGCAATCCGGGGTGGGAACTGGATGGCACCAGCGCCATGCCGCCGGAGAGCAGCGCAAATACGCCGAAGACGGCGGCGAGAATGTAGAAGTTGCGGGACATGACTGCGCTCGTCGTCATTCTACGGTGCTGGCGGTCAAGCTGTAAGCTCTGCGCTCGCAATGAGCACAACGTCAGAGCGTGCGAACTCGGCTTCGATGGCGGCTACGGAGCCGTTCAGGTCGATGGCGCGGCAGGCGTCGCGAATAACGAAGGCCTCAAACCCGAGGCGGCGCGCGTCAAGCGCCGAGTAGCCCACGCAGTAGTCGTAGGCGAGGCCCGCCAGGAAGACGCGCGTCAGGCTGCGCTCGCGGAGGTAGCCGGCGAGGCCGGTGGGCGTGACGCGGTCGTTTTCGAAAAAGGCCGAGTAGGAGTCGATGACGGGACGAAAACCTTTGCGCAGAATCAGCTCGGCTTGAGGCAGATGCAGGCTCGCGTGAAACTCCGCGCCTCTTGTGCTCTGGACGCAGTGATCGGGCCAAAGCGTCTGCGCGCCGTAGCTCAGCTCGATCTGCTCGAAGGGCTTGCGGCCGGGATGGCTCGACACGAAGGACGAGTGCCCTGCCGGGTGCCAATCCTGCGTGAGGATGACATGCGCAAAGCGCGGCGCGATGCGATGGATGGGCTCGATCACGGCATCGCCCTCAGCAACGGCAAGCGCGCCGCCTGGGCAGAAGTCGTTCTGCACGTCGATGACAAGGAAGGCGTCGGTGGAAGCAAGAATCATGGGCATCCGCGTTTACTTCCAGTGTAGACGCGCTCACGCGGGCGCAAAGTACGGCAGGGGCGTGACCGTCTCCACCACAGAAGTCAGCCCTGTAAACTCCACGGCCAGCACGGTGATGTCATCGTCTTGCCCAAAGTCTCTGGCCGTGTTCGCTATCTGCAGCGCGGATGCTCCCGAGAGAACGCGCAAGCGCTCGAAGCCGAACAGTTCTCCCGCCTTGTTTCTGGCCTCCGCGACGCCATCCGAGCAGAACACGATGCGACTTCCGGCGTTCAGGCCGAGGCACTCTTCCTCATAAGACACATCGCGCGTAATGCCCAGCGGCAGGGACCCGGCAATCTCAATTTCGCTCCCGTCGAGGTAGGGCGCGAGATGTCCCGCGTTTGCCAGGGTCACTGTGCCATTCGCGCGGAAGTGGGCCGCCAGGGCGGTGGCAAACCCTCCGCGAGTACGGCCAAGGAGACGCTCATTCAGCTCGGCCAGCACCGCCGAAGGATCGTGTGTGGTGCGCACGACGGTGCGCATGGCCCCCACCAGCACGGCGACGAGCATGGCCGCGGGCAGGCCTTTGCCCGCCACATCGCCCACGACGATCAGCATTCCCCCGTCCGCGACAGGCAGCACCTGGAAGAAGTCGCCGCCGACACGCCGAGCGGGCAAATAGGCACTCTCCAAGCGAAAGCCCGGGATTGCTTCGATGGCCTCCGGCAGCAGTACATGCTGAATCTCGGTGGCGTTCGCAAACTCCGTTTCGAGCAAAGCCTCACGACGACTGGTGCGATTGGAGTGGATCAGGATGATGAGCGCCAGAGAGGAAAGTGCAAGGATGTCTGCTGCTACACGCGGCTCGATGTGAAACGGTCCCACACTAAAGTCGAAAATCGCGAAATAGGCCTTCCAAGCCCACGCCCTGTACCCCGGCAGGTATAAGAGCGCGAAGAGAGTGAATTGAACACTCATTACTATGCCGTTCAAAAGAACGGGGACCACCAGGAAGCGCCAAACTCGGCCGATGCGTTCGGAGGATCGTGCGATTATAGCGGGCAAAACCAACAGCAGGAGCGTGGTATATGGCAAGTAGCAGATCGTCACCCACGACCAAGCAGATGGGCTGAACATCGCTTGATAGTTGAAAATGCCTCCGAGCATGATCCCCGTAACGCATACCACAAGGAAAAAATTCAGCTTCCATCCGATTTGGTGTCCGACGACTGCGCAATACATTCGCGACATGCAATATGCGTTTGCTGCGTCATCGATCGTGGAATACACCGTCAGCCACTTCAGAGGTAAGGCGTGAAAGACACAAATCACTGAGATCACAAGCGATGGCAAAGCAAAGACCATCCAGAGAGTCATCCATAGGTACTCATCGCGGTTGCGTTGCGAACCAAAAAGAACAAGAGCACCGGCGGCAAAGCTCAAGTTCACCAGCAAGTCTAGCCAAAGCGCTAGATTCCGACCGATTACCGTATACCAACGATGTTCACGGATAGACTGCTCCGGACCGATCTGAAGATCAATGCTCTCGATGCCCACCTTCGGCTGAAGCGATTTCGCGGATTCATCGATGCGTACTCTCAGCGCTAACACGATGCTTCCAGAGCTTGACGCATGGTTCGGGATCTCGCCAATCAATCTGTGTTGGGAGTCGTAGGGAACAAACGGAACGACTTGACCGACGCGCAGTATGCGTTGGCCGTTGCAATAGACTTCGAATGCGGGTGCAAGCGAGCGCTCGTATAGAGCAAGGTCCTTTTCTCCCGGCGCCATTTGCATATGCAGCCGATACCACACGACATTCGGCACTGCGCCGGGAAAGAGCGTCCGGAGGTTGTCGCTGGCGGGGTTATAGGGAGTCCAGTGCGAATCGTCGTAGTCGCTACGGGCATACGCTGGATCGTCGCCAGCGTGGACCAGCCAGCCATGGTCCAGGACCGTGACACCGCGCAGGTTCGCCGCATCAAATCCGCCGGTCTGCGCCGCGACGCCGCAGGAGACTGACGACAGAGCGAGCGCAACGAGAGCCTTTGCGTATACCTTGGCGCGTTGCAGGGGACGTGCAACCAAAGGATTCAAAGTACCTCCCGGGATGTCATACCCTAGCACCGATTGTTGCTGGTTTTCTACTGGAAACTCGCGGTGCGCGCCAACTTTCACAGAGTCGATGTTATGAGTTAGCTAGGACCGAGATCATGCTTGATGACTTTCAGGGTTGGCGAAGAACTTTTCTACGTCGGCGAGCTGGGTGGTGATGCGGTAGGGCGGGAGGCTCTGGACGAAGGTCTGGCCGTAGCGTTGGGTGCGGATGCGTGGGTCGAGCAGCACCAGTACGCCACGGTCTTCCAGCGAGCGGATCAGTCGCCCGAAGCCCTGCTTGAGCGTGAGCACGGCTGACGGCACCTGGTAATCAAAGAAGGGCTTGCCGCCCGCCACTTCAATCGCCTTCATGCGCGCCTGCACCACGGGGTCGCTGGGCACGGCAAAGGGCAGGCGGTCGATGATGACGCAGCTCAGTGCCTCGCCTTGCACGTCCACGCCCTGCCAGAAGCTCGACGTGCCGAAGAGCACGGCGTTCGGAGTGGATCGAAATTCGTCCAAAAGTGCACGGCGCGGAGCGGTGCCATGCAGCAGGATCGGGTAGTCGAGCACAGGCAGCAGGCGCTCGTAGAGATCGCGCATCTGCGCGTAGCTGGTGAAGAGGCAGAAGGCGCGGCCCTGGCTGATTTCGAGTACGCGGCGGATGCACTCCGCCGCTTCTTCCGCAAAGTCTGGCGAGCGCGGATCGGGCATCTGCGGCGGCAGATAGAGCAGCGCCTGCTCACCGTAGCGGAAGTGCGACGGCACCACCAGCTCGCGCGCCTCGTCCATGCCGAGGCGCTTGCGAAGGTGCTGAAAGCCGCCCTGCACAGTGAGGGTGGCCGAGGTGAGCACGACGGTGGGGATCGACTCAAAGACCAGCTCGCGGACGAGCTCCGAAACATCGATGGGCGTGGCCTGAATGAACGTCGAGCGGCCCTGCTGGCGAAAGATGTCGCGAGGGGCAGAGCGGTCCTGGCCGGCTCCGGCGGTTATGCGCCTCTCAAGCCAATAGACCATGTTGGTTGCGGTCGACTCGAGCAGGAACTCCAGCTCGGTGCGAAGGCGCGTGACGCGCTTGCGCAAGCCCGCCGACTCTTCGATGGCGGTAAGACGATCCATCTCTGCCTCAAGCATGCGCAACGAGGCGCGAACACTCAGGTAAAGATCGCCCGAGGTCTCCAGAAACTCTTCGCGCGCGGTGAAGGGCTGGCGGCCGTCGGTGCTCATCGGCAGGTTCGAGAAGAACAGCCGTGCGCGCTCGCGAAGTTGCTGCGTAGCGGCGGGCAGGCG